>NZ_JBLEBI010000149.1:0-17457 GCF_047340315.1 Streptomyces sp. AF1A | reverse complement strand
CGGCGTGCCCGAGGGCGGCGCCCAGGGCGAACAGGGCGAGCCCGGCCAGCACGAGGGCCACGGTGGCCAGCGCGGTCATGGCCGGCGCGTCCGGGCGGGGGCGGTGGGACGGGCGTGCACGGTGCTCCTTCCGTCAGGGGTGGCCGGCAAGGGCCGCCGTCAGGGGCGGGTGGGGACCGGTTCGGGCAGGTGCAGGCGGGCCATGGTGGCGGTGGTGCCGGGCGGGACGCGGTCGCGGGTGGCGAGGGAGGTCAGCACCATGGCGGCGAAGCCCACGGGCACGGACCAGACGGCGGGCCAGGCCAGCAGCGTGTGCAGCGGGCCCGAGCGGGGGGCGCCCGCGATGGTGGCCGTCACCGCGGTGAGCGCCGAGCCGCCCCCCAGCAGGAGTCCGGCGATGGCACCGGGCGGGGTCAGGCCGCGCCACCAGATCCCGAGGACGAGCAGCGGGCAGAAGGAGGAGGCGGAGACGGCGAAGGCCAGTCCCACCGCGTCGGCCACCGGCAGGTCGCTGACCACGGCGCCCGCCGCCGTCGGCACCGCGATCGCGGGCAGGGCGGCGAGCCGGAAGTGCCGGATGCCCAGCGCGGGCAGCACGTCCTGGGCGAGGACGCCCGCCACGGACATGGTCAGTCCGGAGGCGGTGGACAGGAACGCCGCGCAGGCACCCCCGGCGACGAGGGCGCCGAGCAGATCGCCGGTGACCCCGCCGAGCAGCCGCTGCGGCAGCACGAGGACCGCCGCGTCGGTGTCGCCGGTGAGCAGCAGGTCGGGCGCGTAGAGCCGGCCCAGCATCCCGTACAGGGGCATCAGCAGGTAGAAGGCGCCGAGCAGCCCGAGGACGACGACGGTGGTGCGGCGGGCGGCGCGGCCGTCGGGGTTGGTGTAGAAGCGGACGACGACGTGCGGCAGGCCCATGGTGCCGAGGAAGGTGGCGAGGATCAGCCCGTAGGTGGCGTACAGGCCGTGCTGTTCGCGGTCCGGCGCCAGCGGTCTGGCCCAGCTGGAGGCGGCGGCGCGCTCGGGCGCGCGGTCCGGCAGGGGGACGCGGGCGCCGGCGGCAAAGCGCAGGGTGGTGTCCGCGCCGATCCGGTGGCGGCCCTCGTCCAGGGACAGCGAACGGCCGTGCAGCGAGCGGCCGTCGACGGTGCCGGACGCGGTGACGCGGACCGGTTCGCGCACGGTGAGGGTGAGCGGCCGGTCGATGCGTACCGCGGTGGTGCGGTGGAAGACGGGCCGTTCGTCCCAGGAGGGCGCGGGGGCGTGGTCGGCGCGCCAGGCGAGCAGCAGGAACACCACGGGCACCAGCAGAGCGGTGAGTTTCAGCCAGTACTGGAAGGCCTGGACGAAGGTGATGCTGCGCATCCCGCCGGCGGCGACGGCCCCGGTCACCACGGCGGCGACGACCAGCCCGCCCAGCCAGCCCGGGACCCCGGTGAGCAGCCGCAGGGTGAGCCCGGCGCCGCGCAGCTGGGGCAGCAGGTAGAGCCAGCCGATGCCGACGACCAGCACGCCGGCGATCCGGCGGACCGCGCGGGACTCGAGCCGGGCCTCGGCGAAGTCCGGCAGGGTGTAGGCGCCCGAGCGGCGCAGCGGGGCCGCGACGAAGGCCAGCAGGACGAGGAAGCCGGCGGTGTAGCCGATGGGGAACCACAGCATGTCGACGCCCTCGGCGAGGACGAGTCCGGCGACGCCCAGGAAGGAGGCCGCGGACAGGTACTCGCCGCTGACCGCGCAGGCGTTGAGGCGGGGCGCGACGGTCCGCGAGGCGACGTAGAAGTCGGAGGTGGTGCGGGAGATGCGCAGCCCCAGCGCGCCGACGAGGACCGTGGCGAGGACCACCGCCGTCACGCCCGCGATGCCGTACGTCCGGTTCAACGGCCCGCCCGGTCAGGAGTGTTCGGCGGGGGCGTGGGCGGCGGGCGCGCTCTCGTTGTGCTCGGCGCGGCGGACGTACCAGGCGCCGATGGCGAGCAGCGCCGGGTACGGTGCCACGCCCAGGAGGAGCCAGACGGCGAGGGGGACGCGGGGCGAGGCGCCGCTGAGCGGCAGGATCCGCAGGAGCACCGGGAGCAGGCCGAGCGCGGCCGTGAGCAGCGCGGTCACGGCGAGGCCGGCCCGCAACTGACGGCGCATCAGAACGTGGAGTGCGCTCTCGTCGCGAGCGGCGGGGTGCGGCGTGGGGACCGGCGCCGTGCGGCCGGCGGGGGTGCGCGGCCGTCCGGTGACCACCTCTCTGCGAGGGACGGATTCCGCACCCATCACGCACTCCCGACGCCAGCGGTGATCACCTTGTGTGCGGCGAGTGTACGCAGCGGGCCACCGGGGAGACAGCCGCCGGACGCGAATCGACACAGGTCCGTCACCCCGCACGGGCGAGGCGGCCCGCTCAACGCGCCCCGCGCGCCGAGCCTTTGGCGCGTCGGGCGAGGAGGTCGCGCAGTTCGCGGGCGTTGCGCCGGCTCACGGCGAGGAGGCGGTCGCCGATCCGGACGGTCAGGTTGCCGCCGTCCAGGCGGAGTTCCTCGATGCGGCCGAGGGCGACCAGCCGGCTGCGGTGGATGCGCACGAACCCGCGCGGGCGCCACTGCTCCTCCAGGGTGGACAGCGGAACGCGCACCAGGTGGCTGCCGTGCCGGGTGTGCAGCCGCGCGTAGTCGCCCTGCGCCTCGACGTAGGTGATGTCGGCGAGGGGCACGAACCGGGTGACCCCGCCCAGCTCCACGGGGACCTGGTCGCCGAACGCCGGCGCCGGCTCGGCCGCGGTGCCGGCGCGCCGGGGTCCCTGCCCGGCCCGGACCAGTTCGGCCACCCGCCGTACGGCCTCGGCGAACCGCTCCTGGCGCAGCGGCTTGAGCAGGTAGTCGACGGCCTTGAGGTCGAAGGCGCGGACGGCGAAGTCCTCGTGGGCGGTGACGAAGACGATCAGTGGCGGCGCGGCGAACCCGCCCAGCAGCCGGGCCAGTTCGAGGCCGTTCAGACCGGGCATGTCGATGTCCAGGAAGACGACGTCGACGGCGTCAGGCCCGTCCGGGCCCGCCTGCGCGGCCCGGCTCAGCCGGCGCAGTGCCTCGGTGGCCGTCCGCGCGGGCACCGCGCTGCCGACCCGCGGGTCCTTGCCCAGCAGGTACAGCAGCTCTTCGAGCGCGGGTTCCTCGTCGTCCACCGCGAGGGCCCGCAACGGGGCGTCGGCGCGCGACTGCACGGTGTGCGGCTCCTTTCTCCGTCCCACCTGTGCATGGTGGCCTGCCCGGCCGCCGCCGTCGAGGTGGCGGGCTTCGGGCGTCCCGCCGGGTCTCCTCGGGGCTGGCCGGTCCTCGGACACGGGGAGCATCGCCGAGCGGCCGCGGCTCGTGCACCGGTGTCCGGTGGCCGGCGTCCGACGGGTCAGTCGGGCAGCACCAGCCGGACCGTCTCCCCCGGGCGCACCGTCACCACCCGGTCCGGCAGCCGGACGTCGATCGGCGAGCCGTCGGAGTCGGGCACGGCGAGTTCCAGCAGGCCGCTACGCAGCCGCAGGCCCACGCCCCAGTTGCCCCGGTAGCGGATGTGGAAGCCGTAGGAGGAGAGTTCGGGGAGCGGGACGGGGTCGAGCCAGAGGGCTCCGTCCCGGGTCTCCAGGCCGGTCAGTCCGCGCTGCACGAGGTCCAGGGTGCCGGCCATCGCGCCGAGGTGGACGCCCTCGCCGGTGGTGCCGCCCTGCAGGTCGGCGATGTCGCCGCGCAGCGCCTCCTGCACGAAGCGCCAGGCGTCGGCGCGGCGGGCCCGGGTGAGGATCCAGCCGTGGACCAGGCCGCTGAGGGTGGAGCCGTGGCTGGTGCGGTGCAGGTAGTAGTCCACGGTCGCGGCCCAGGTCCGCTCGTCGACCCAGTAGCCCAGCCGCTGGAAGAGCGCGCTGAGTTCACGGGGGCCGAACAGATAGCGCAGCATCAGCACATCGGCCTGTTTGGAGGCCTGGTAGCGGTTGACGGAGTCGCCCTCCGCCTCCAGGATCCGGTCCAGGCGCCGGATGTCCTCGTACCGCTTGCGGTAGCCGTCCCAGTCCAGCTCCGCGAGGTCGCCGTACCCCTCGAACTGGCTGATCACCCCGTCGTGGAAGGGCACGTGGAGGCTGCGGGAGACCTCCTCCCAGCGGGCGGTCTCGTCCGGTTCCAGGCCCGCGGACTCCTCGAGTTCGCGGCGGCGCGGCTCGGGCAGGGTGCGCAGCAGTTCCAGGGTGCGGGTGAGCACCCAGGCCGCGGTGACGTTGGTGTACGCGTTGTCGTCGAGGCCGGGCCGGGGCGCTCCGGGGTAGGCGTCGTGGTACTCGTCGGGTCCGAGCACCCCACGGATGCGGTACCGGCCGAGGCGGTCGTCGTACTCGGCGGAGTCCGCCCAGAAGCGGGCGATCTGGAGCAGCATCTCGGCGCCCTCGCCGTCCCGGAACCCGGTGTCGCCGGTGGCCTCGCAGTACTGCCAGACGTTGTACGCCACCGCCGAGCCGACGTGCCGCTGGAGGTGGGAGTGGTCCGGCAGCCAGCGGCCGGAGCGCGGGTTGAGGTGCACCTGCTGGGTCTCCTCGCGGCCGTCGCTGCCGCTCTGCCACGGGTACAGCGCGCCGCGCCGCCCGAGTTCGCGGGCGGCGCGGCAGGCGGCGTCCAGGCGGCGGTGCCGGTAGCGGAGCAGCGCGCGGGAGACCTCCGGGAGGTGCAGGTTGAGGTAGGGCAGGACGAACAGCTCGTCCCAGAAGACGTGCCCGCGGTAGGCCTCGCCGTGCAGTCCGCGCGCGGGGACGCCGACGTCGAGGTCGGCGGTGTGCGGGGAGAGGGTCTGCAGCACATGGAACAGGTGCAGGCGCAGGATGCTGCCCGGCTCGCCGGGCACGTCGAGCGCGGTGCGCCGCCACAGCTGGTCCCAGGCCGTGCGGTGGGTCTCCAGCAGCGCGTCGAAGCCGGGCGCGGCGCCGGCGCGGTCGACGGCCGCGCGCAGCGGGTCGCCGATGGCGGGGTCGTGGGAGGTGTGCAGGGCGACGGTCTTGTCGACCGTGACGGTACGGCCGGGGGGCAGGGTGAGGCGCAGGTACTGGACGGCCCGCTGGAGTTCGTTCGCGTCCGTCACCGGGGCGTCGGCGGTGAGCCGCTCGGCGAGCGCGACGCTGATGTCGGAGGTGCGGGTGCGGCAGTGCAGCCACACGGTGTCGGGGCCCTCGGTGCCGGTGCGGACATCGGTGAGGTGGCGGCCGGCCAGGGCCAGGTAGCGGGCCACCCCCGCGTTGGTGACGCTGCCGTCGAGCGCGGCCTCCACGTCCAGGTCGACGCCGTGTCCGTCGGCGGTGAACTCCGTGCGCAGCGCGGCGAGATGGGGATCGGCCAGGTGGACGAGCCGCGTCTGCCGCACGAACAGGGTGCCGTCGCCGCCGAGTGCGTAGCGGGTACGGCGCTCCATCACGCCGGGGCCGAGGTGGAGGATCTGGTGGTGCTCGGTGACGGGCGCGGTGTCCGGGGTGAGCCAGTCCCCGCCCGTGGGACGGAAGCGCAGCGGCAGCCAGTTGGGCAGGTTGACCATGTCCTCGTTCCCGACCTGGCGGCCGGCGACCTCGGAGGTGAGCCGGTTGTAGCAGCCCGCCGCGTAGGTGCCCGGGTAGTGGATCTCGTCGGCGGTGCACTCGGGCAGCGCCCCGCGGGTGGCGAAGCGGCCGTTGCCCAGAGTGCACAGGGCTTCCCGCAGGCGTTCCTCCTCGGGCCGGTAGCCCTCGTACTCCCAGGTGGGTTCGGTCACCGCCGCCTCCCGGCGATCTCCCTGCCGTCGAGGGTCACGGCCGGCGGCAGACAGCCGTCCGCCCGGCAGCCGGCGGCCGGCACGGTGCGGGCACCGTGCCGGCCGTGGTCGCGGCCCCGCGTGGAACCGGCCGGATCGAGGTCCTCCCGGAGCAGCTCCGGCGGGACGCGGCGGTGGCCGGCGAGCAGGGCGTGCGGCGTGCCGTTGATGCGGAGAGTGACCGTGCGGTGGCGGGCGGGCCGGTGTGCGCTGGTCATGGCCTGGACGACCTCCCGGACGGTTGGTGCCGTCCAGTCCGCGTATCCAGGCCACGACGCCTCACACGTCCGCCGGGGCCGCCCTTCATCAGGGGTGGCGGACCAGGTCGGCCACGTTGGCCGACGCGTTGGAGGGACCTCCCGTGGTGTTGATGACGTGGCTGATGGTGCCGGTGCCGCCCAGGGAGACGGTCACCATGCTGGTGAAGCGGACGTTCGGGTTGTCCGGTGCCTTGATGGCGCGGGCCGCGGTGACCGACGGGTTGGCGCTGAAGTAGCAGTAGCTGCCGAGACCGTAGGCCTGGTGGCTGGTGACGGAGTCGGCGACCCGGTAGGGGTAGCCCTGCGTGGAGCCGTTCATCCGGGCGGACTGGTCCGGCGGGCCGTGGCGAGCAGTCAGGCGGCCGCTGCGGCGCTCAGCGCGACGGCCGTCGGTCTGCGCCGGGGAGGGAGGGCAGGCACGGGGGTTCTCCTGGGGTGCCGGGGTCAGCCGGTGTAGGCGGCGAGGACGCGGGTGTAGTCCCAGTCGGACTGGCTGACGCCGGAGCAGCTGTCTGCGCCGCCGCCGGTGCACGGGCGGTCGCGGTTGGCGGACCAGAAGGTGAGCCGGGCCAGGTGGTGCGCCTGGGCGTAGGCGAGGATGGTCCGGAAGTCGTTCACCGTGACCGTCTCGTCGTTGTCGGTGATGCCGTTCATCGACGAGATGCCCATGTCCCGGTAGGCCTGGTCGTCGCCGTAGTGGTACGCGTTCTTCAGGGCGTTCTTCAGCCCCTCGGCGGCCCGGGTGGTGAGGTTGCCCATGTTCTGTCCGGCGCCGCCGAAGTCGAACGGCATGATGACCCAGGCGTCCGCGGTCAGCCCCGAGGACGCGGCCCGGTTGATGAGGCTGGTGTCGGGCCCACTCTGGTCGGTCCCCATGGTGATGTACACCTTGAGGCCCGGGTTGTCGGCCTTGACGGTCTTGAGCGCGTCCACGGTGCGCTGCTGCACGGTGGGGTTGCTGTACGCGTCGGCCTCGATGTCGATGTCGATCGCCTTCAGGCCGTAGGCGCTGATGACCTTCTGGTAGGCCGCGGCCAGCTCGCCCGCGCTGGAGCAGGAGCTCTCCAGCTTGTTGCCGCTGTAGCCGCCGAACGAGGGGATGACGTCACCGCCGTTCGCCCGCACGGTGCTGACGGTCTGCTGGTCGACACCGCCGGTCAGCGGACGGCTGCCGTCCCACTGGGGGTTGCAGTAGCCGTTGCTGAGGACGAAGGCCAGCGTGAACCACTTCACGCCGGTGGCCCGGGTGACGGTGGTCGGGTCGGGCGGGCTGCCCCAGCCGTTGTACAGGTACGGTGCCACGGCCATCGGCGCGGACGGGGTGCTGCCGCCGTCGCTCGCGGGGGCGTTCCACTTCTGGTTGGCGCCGCCGCTGCAGCTCCAGATCTGTATCCGGCTGCCGTTGGCGGAGTTGTTGTCGGTGACGTCCAGGCACTTGTTCGCCTGCGGGTTGACGATGTCGCGGGCGGCGGTGACGGTCCACTTCTGGTTCGCGCCGCCGGTGCACGACCACAGCTGCACCTTGGCGCCGTCGGTGGTCGAGTTGCCGGTCACGTCCAGGCACTTGCCCAGGGCGCGGATCGTGCCGTCGCTGCCGACCGTCCACTGCTGGGCGCCGGTGCCGTTGCAGTCGTAGAGCTGGACGGGCGTGCCGTCGGCCGGGTCGGCCCCGGCGACGTCCAGGCACTTGCCGGCCAGGCCGGTGATGGCGCCGGTCGCGGCCTGGGCGGGGGAAGCGGTCAGCAGCCCGGTGGCGAGGGAGAGGGCGGCGAGCGCGCCGACTGCGGGAAGAGGTCTGGCCATGTGCGGGTGGCCTTTCGCGTGGGGGGGGTGACGGACGCAGGGGTCAACACGGGCTGGTCGGGCCCGAGTTGATGCATCCGTAGTCTTTATTTAAGGCGTGAAGCTAAAGGTACGGACCAGCGGCGGTCAAGAGGGTGTCCCCGATTGCCCTCCGCGCGCGGAGGCCCGGCACGCTGGGCCGTGCCGGGCCTTCGGAGGTGGCCGCAACGGGCCCCGAGCCGCGAGCTACTCGACCATGGCCCGCTCCGTGCCGCCGTCAGCGTGCGACACCGCCGCCCGGGCCCACTGGACGAGGCGGTCGAGGACGGCCAACACGACCTCCTGGCGCCCGGCCGGCAGGAAAGGCCAGGTCAGCCATGCCGGTGCGGACAGCAACACGACGGCCAGCAGCGGCAGCGCACACAACACGACGAGAGCAGGACGTGACAGCCACACGGGCATGTGCCGACCTCCAGATGAGCCCCTCGAGGGGAACCGTGCTGGATGGCGACACAAACTGGGCACTCCATGCGCTCAGGCGCATGCAATCTCCGGCCAGAGCCGACATCCAGTAATCCGACCTTGCTCTACCCACAACTCGGCTCCACCAACCTCGAGTTCGCAGAACGCGTCAACCCGCTGCCGCAACAGCAGGTCCTTGCCGAACCGGCCGGGGCGAGAAGCTGACGGACGAGGTCCGGCGCGGGTTGACAGAGCGTGCCGCCGTGAGCGAGCGAGCTGAGCCGCATACCCCACCCACTGATGGGGCCGGCGTGTCGGGAGGGCCGCCCGGGTGATTGTTCTGACGGGCAGTCTGCCGGAAAACGCGCCATCCCGGCATATAGGCATACTGTCCCAATGCGGATGCAGCAGAAGATTCCCGCCCTGATCCACCAAACCTGGAAAGACTCCGATGTACCTCCCCAATGGGAGGCGTGGGCCGACTCCTGGCGTCGCCGCCATCCCGGCTGGGGGTACCGCCTGTGGACCGACGCGGACAATCGCGCATTCCTCCAGGAGCACTATCCGTGGTTCCTGCCCGTCTACGACGGGTATCCGGAAGCGATCATGCGGGCCGACGCCATCCGCTATTTCCTGCTCGACCATTTCGGCGGGCTCTACGTCGACATGGACTTCGAGTGCCTGAGGCCCGTCGACGACATCCTCGACGGGCGCGAACTCGTCCTCGGCTGCGAACCGGAGGCGCACACCCGGCTGCTGCTGGCCCGCCAACGCGGATTCGCCCGCATCGTGGGCAACGCGTTCATCGCGTCACGGCCGGGTCACCCCTTCTGGGCGCACGTGCACCGGCAACTGGTGGGCTCCCACAAGGCGGCCAGCGCCCTGGACGCCACCGGCCCCTTCTTCCTCACCAGGGCGGTCGACAGCGTCCCGGATCCCGCCTCGATCACGGTCCTCGGTCCGGAGGTCCTCTACCCCGAGGTGAGCCCGTACGCGAAAGAGCTGTTCGGCCCCCAGGACGCCGACCACGACCGTGCCTACGCCGTGCACCACTGGTCCGGCAGCTGGGTGGCCGGCACCCCCGCGGCACGGACCTCCGCCGGCAGACGCTTCCCGTTCTGGACGAGCCAGCAGATGCTCCCCCTCGCCGACGGCATGCTCAGCCTGGACGCGCAGCGCCGCCGCTGGGCATCGGGCGCGCCCGCGCCGACGGTGTCCTGTCTGATGGTGACCAAGGACCGCTCGTCGACGGCCCGTCGCGCGATCACATGCTTCCGCGCGCAGACCTACCCGAACCTGGAACTGGTCGTCGTCGAGGACGGCACGGACGACGCCCTCGAACGGCACATCCTCGAGCTGGGCGACCCCCGCATCCGCCACCACCGACTCCCGCCGGAGAAAAGGCCGTTGGGCGAGCTGCGCAACGAGGCGGTGGACCGGGCGAGCGGGCCCTACGTGTGCCAGTGGGACGACGACGACCTGTACGACCCGGAGCGTATCGAGACGCAGATGGCGGCGATTCTCGCGCTGGGGGTCGACGCGTGCTTCCTCGCCCGCGAGCGGCTGTGGTGGCCCGCTCGGCGCAAGCTCGCGATCTCCTGCGCGCGCCTGTGGGAGGGGTCGATGGTGTGCGCCAAGGACCGGCTGCCGCGCTACCCGGCCCTGCGCCGGGGCGAGGACACGCCGGTGGCTGAAGGGGTGGTCCGCACCTGCCGGGTGGTGTCGGTGGACGCGCCCGAGCTGTACACGTATGTGTGCCACGGCAGCAATACGTTCGACGAGTCGCATTTCGCGGAGCACTTCGACGTGGCGACCGAGATCTGGGCCGAACCCGGCGCCTACGCCGAGCGACTGCAGGCCATGGCGGCCCGGCTGCCGATCGAGCCGAAGGACATCGCGCACGCCGAGACGGGCCCCGCCGCCGCCCTGGCCGGCCCCCAGGGAGCGCGGACGGCCGCAGAGCCGGCCCCCGGCCCGGCGAGCGAGCGGCCACGGGTGCTGGTGCTCACCCCCGTCAAGGACGCGGCCGCGTTCCTGCCCCGCTATGTGGAGAGCCTTCGCGCCCTGGACTACCCGCGCGAGGCCATCTCGGTGGGCCTGCTGGAGGGCGACAGCAGGGACACGACGCGAGAACTGCTCCACCAGCTCCTGCCCGGCCTGGAGGCGGAGTACCGGCGGGTCACCCTGGTGCACCGCGACTTCGGCCTGCAGTTGGAGGGCCCCCGCTGGGAACCGGGCGTGCAGCGCCGACGCCGTTCGGTGCTGGCCAGGGCCCGCAACCATCTGCTCTCCCGGGCCCTGGCCGACGAGGAGTGGGTGCTGTGGCTCGACGTCGACGTCACCGACTGTCCCGCCGACCTGATCCAGCGTCTCCTCGGAGCGCGCAAGGACATCGTCGTCCCGCACTGCGCCACCACGGCGGGCGGGCCGACGTACGACCTGAACACGTTCGTCCTGCACCGCAGGGCCGGCACGCTCGACTGGTCCCCATGGCTGCGCGACGGCATCCTGCAGCCGCCCAAGGGGTTCGGCCGGACCTACCTCGACGAGTTGCGCGGACAGGGGCTGGTCCGCGTCGACTCGGTCGGCGGCACGGCACTGCTGGTGCGCGCCGACCTCCACCGCGACGGCCTGACCTTCCCGTGCTTCCCGTACCAGCACCTCATCGAGACCGAGGGCCTGGCCGCGATGGCCCGGGACATGGGCACCGCCTGCTGGGCCCTGCCCGACCTCGAAGTGCTGCATCCGCACCACACCCCTGACCCGGCGCGCGTCGGGTCCCTGACCCCGTCCTGACCGACCCGGCCGGGGACCGTCCCGGCCGACCCGGGCCGGCGCTGACGCCTCACCCGACGACTCCAGCACTTGGAGTAATCGTTTTGACACGGAAAGTAAGACATTCCTACGGTGGCGCCACTGCCCCGGTCGCGGAACACAGCGGCCTCGCGGGGCAACTCCCCCCACTCGAAAGAGAGGTCCCACCGTGAAAGCCCGTGTCATATCCTCGCTGGCCCTGCCCGCCGCACTCGCAACCGCCGGACTGATGAACAGCGCGGAGGCGGCCTATGCCGCGGCCCTCTCCTCGGAGCCGCTCGCCACGTCGGCGGCCTCCGGGCAGCACGATCAGGCGACCGGCGGCGTCGCCGTCACCTCCGGGTCCGAGCACCCCTGCACGCCCATCGGCAACGTGACCATCACCGACTACGGCCATTGCTGCACGCCCATGGGCAACGTGACCATCACCGGCTACCACCACTGCTGCACCCCGATCGCCAACCTCACGTTCTGCGACTACGGGCACCACGGGCACCTGTTCGACTTCTACCCCTTCACGAACTAGGAGCGGGTGATCCGGCGGTCCGCTGCGACACGGCCCTCCCAACAGGGCCATAGGGGGCCGCCGGCACCCGGCGACGCGGAGTCCTGCCCGCCCGCCACCGACGGGCCTCTTCGGCCCGTCCCCCTGCCCCGCTTCGTCCCTTCCCTTTGTCGACCCTTCCCGATTCCCCTCTCGTTCCGAAGCGAAAGACGGCGCATGCCCCAGAGATCCGATCCCGTGGTTTCGGTGGTCATCCCGTGCCACAACTACGCCCGCTATCTGCCCGAGGCGGTGTCCAGCGTCCTCGCCCAGACGTTCGCGGCCTGGGAACTGGTCGTCGTCGACGACGGCAGCACCGACGACACCGCCGAGGTGACGCAGCGCCTGATCGCCGGCCATCCCGACCGGCGCATCAGACTGCTCCGGCAGGCCAACGCCGGGGTCTCCGCCGCGCGCAACACCGGAATCGAGGCCGCCGGCGGTCGCTACATCCTTCCCCTGGACGCCGACGACGTGATCGCGCCCACCATGCTGGAGAAGACCGTCGCGGTGCTCGACGGCGATCCCGGCGTCGCCATCGCCTCCACCGACGTGTTCACCTTCACCGACGACGATCTGCCCCCGCAGGTGATGCCCCTGCCCGCCTACAGCAGAGAACTGCTGCTCCAGCGACTGATCATGTTCTACTGCTCGCTGTACCGCCGTGAGGCCTGGCAGACCGTGGGCGGTTACGACGAGACCATGCGGGCCGGCGAGGACTGGGACTTCTGGATCGGCTGCGCCGAGCACGGCTTCGATGCGTACCACATCCACGAGCCGCTGTTCGGGGCGCGCAACAAGGACACCGGACTGCACCTGGAGGCCGCCGAGAACGACCTGGCCATCCGGGCCCGGATCGTGGCCAACCACCCGGACCTGTTCAAGCCGATCACCCGCGGCTGGGCACACGCCGTGCTGAGCCAGGACGCGGAAGCCTGCCTGCGGGACGAGAACGTGCCCGACGACATCCTCACCCGGGCCGCCGAGATGGACCAGTTCCTCAGCGCGGTCATGGCCCTGCAGCGGACCACGCGGGTGCAGTACTACCACATCCGGCGCTTGGAGAAGGCGCTGGCCGCTCACCGCGAGGCCGCCGACCCGCCCGGCCGGGAAAGGCAGGAGGCCCCGGCGGCATCCGCCGTGTGACGAGGGGCAGGGAAAGGGCGCTTCCCTGCCGGCGCTTCCCTGCCCCCTCGCCCCGCCGTGCCTCGCGCACTGCCTTCCCGCCGGCCGAACGGACCGCCCGCTGCCTGCAGCCGGCGCCGGTCAGGCCGGGGCCGTCCCGGCCGGTTCCGTCGTACCGGTCGGCGCCGGTACGTCGGTGCGCCCGTCGCGCTGGGCGAACTGGGTCCGGTACAGCTCGGCGTAGCGGCCGTCCGCCGCGAGCAGCTCGTCGTGGGTGCCCCGTTCGGCGATGCGGCCGGACTCCACCACCAGGATCTGGTCGGCGGCGCGGACCGTGGACAGACGGTGGGCGATCACCACGGCGGTGCGGCCCTCCAGAGCCTCGGCCAGGGCCTCCTGGACGGCCGCCTCGGAGGTGTTGTCCAGATGGGCGGTGGCCTCGTCGAGGATGACCACGCGCTGGCGGGCCAGCAGCAGCCGGGCGATGGTCATGCGCTGGCGCTCGCCGCCGGAGAGCCGGTAGCCGCGCTCGCCGACCACGGTGTCCAGGCCGTCCGGCAACGACCGCACGACCTCGGCGAGGCGGGCGCGGCCGAGCGCGTCCCACAGCTCCTCGTCGGTGGCGTCGGGGGATGCCAGCAGCAGGTTGGCGCGGACGGTGTCGTGGAACAGGTGGCCGTCCTGGGTGACCATGCCGAGCGTGGCCCGCAGCGAGGCGAAGGTCAGGTCGCGGACGTCGACGCCCCCGATGCGCACGGCGCCCGCGTCGACGTCGTACAGGCGCGGCAGGAGCTGGGCGATGGTCGACTTCCCGGCGCCGGACGAGCCGACGAGGGCGACGGTCCGGCCGGGCTCCGCGCGGAAGGAGATGCCGTGCAGGACCTCGGTGCCGCCGCGGGTGTCGAGGGCGGCGACCTCCTCCAGGGACGCCAGGGAGACCTGGTCGGCCGACGGGTAGGAGAAGCGGACCTCGTCGAACTCGACGGCGACCGGGCCCTCGGGGACCTCGCCGGCCCCGGGCTTCTCCTCGATCAGCGGCTTCAGGTCCAGCACCTCGAAGACCCGCTCGAAGCTGACGATCGCGCTCATCACCTCGACCCGGGCCCCGGCGAGCGCCGTGAGCGGGGCGTACATCCGGGTCAGCAGCAGCGAGAGCGAGACGACCGCACCCGCCTGAAGGGTGCCGCGCAGCGCGAACCAGCCGCCGAGGCCGTAGACGAGGGCCAGCGCGAGGGCCGAGACGAGGGTGAGGGAGGTGATGAACACCGACTGGGCCGTCGCCGTGCGCACCCCGATGTCCCGGACCCGGGCGGCGCGGGCCGCGAACTCCGCCGACTCCTCCTCCGGGCGGCCGAACAGCTTGACCAGGGTGGCTCCGGGGGCGGAGAAGCGCTCGGTCATCCGCGTCCCCATGGCCGCGTTCAGCGCCGCCGCCTCCCGCTGCATCCGGGCCATCCGGCTGCCCATGCGGCGCGCGGGCAGCACGAACACCGGCAGCAGCACCAGCGCCAGCAGCGTGATCTGCCAGGACAGGGTGAGCATCACGGCCAGGGTGAGCAGCAGCGTGACCAGGTTGCTGACCACGCCCGACAGGGTGTTGGCGAACGCCCGCTGGGCGCCGATCACGTCGTTGTTGAGACGGCTGACGAGCGCGCCCGTACGAGTCCGTGTGAAGAACGCGACGGGCATGCGCTGCACATGATCGAACACAGCCGTTCTGAGGTCGAGGATGAGTCCCTCCCCGAGCGTCGACGACAGGCGCCGGCCGAGAATGCCGAGCCCCGCCTCCGCGAGCGCCACGAGCGCGATGAGCAGGGACAGGCGGACCACCCTGCCGGAGTCGTGCCCCGACACGATCGCGTCGACGACGTGGCCGGCCAGCACGGGCGTCGCCACGGCGAGCAGCGCGGTCACCACCCCGAGCAGGACGAAGCGGACGATGCCCGCGCGGTGCGGGCGGGCGAAGGCGGCGATGCGGCGCAGCGTGGCGCGGGCGAACGGTCGGCGTTCCGCCTGCGCGGTCATGACGCTGTGCAGCTGCGTCCATGCGGTGGTCTCCATGCTCATGGGAGAGACCGTAGAACCTCGAGCTCTATTGAGGTCAATGTCCGCGTGATATCGCCCGCACCGGCTGTCCCCGACCCGAAGGACCCGATGACCACACCCTGCAAGCCGGCGTCCGCGCCCGCTGCACCCGCCGTTGGGGCGGCGCGGGAAACCTCTGCCGATGTGGCTGCCGTCCCGATCCCCAGGGTCCCCTCGATCCCCACCCCGGGCGGACTCGGTTCCGTCGAGGCGGCGCTGATCGTGGCGCTGGTCGCGGTGGGCGGCCCGGTCTCGGTGGCCACGGCGGTGGTCCTGGCCTACCGGATCATCACCGTGTGGGTGCCGCTGGTGCCGGGTGCGCTGACGCTGGGGGCGCTGGTGCGGCTGAAGGTCATCTGAGGCAGAGTGGCCCTCCCAGCCGAACCAAGGGAGTGAGCCGTGCCGGTCCGCGTGGAGCGCAAGGAGTACGTCACCACCGTCATCCTGTCCCGCCCCGGGGCGCGCAACGCCGTGGACGGCCCCACGGCCGCCGAACTCGCCGACGTCTTCCGGGAGTTCGAGGCGGACGACGACGCCCGGGTGGCGGTGCTGTGGGGCGAGGGCGGCACGTTCTGCGCCGGGGCGGACCTGAAGGCGATCGGCACCGAGCGGGGCAACCGGGTGGCCGAGGACGGTGACGGGCCGATGGGGCCGACGCGGATGCGGTTGTCCAAGCCGGTGATCGCGGCCGTCGCCGGGCACGCCGTGGCGGGCGGGCTGGAACTGGCCCTGTGGTGCGATCTGCGGGTGGCGGAGGAGGACGCGGTGTTCGGGGTGTTCTGCCGCCGCTGGGGCGTGCCGCTGATCGACGGCGGCACGGTGCGGCTGCCCCGGCTGATCGGCGCGAGCCGGGCCATGGACCTGATCCTGACCGGCCGTCCGGTGCCGGCCCGCGAGGCGTACGAGATGGGGCTCGCCAACCGCGTGGTGCCGACGGGCGCCGCGCGCGCCGAGGCGGAGTCGCTGGCCGCGGACATCGCCCGCTTCCCGCAGGCCTGCCTGCGCAGCGATCGCGCGTCGCTCCTCGACCAGGAGGGCCTGGACGAGCCGACGGCACTGCGCGGCGAACTCCGGTACGGCATGGGCGTGCTGGCGCAGAGCGCGGCCGGCGCCGCCCGCTTCGCCTCGGGCGCCGGACGGCACGGCTCGTTCACGGACCTGTGACGGACCGACTCCGCGCACGACCGACGCCACCCGAACTCACCTCCGACGCCGCACGGCACCGCACGTTCACGGACGCGTGACCGACCCACCCCGCGCACGAGCGACCCCGGTCCCGGCGTCCGGATCGGCCTGGGCCCGCCGCGGTACCGGATCGCCCCGCGCCGGCCGGTGCGGACCGGCGTGCCGGATACGGCAGGATGAACCATCGCGCCGGTCACCGGAGTTCGGGGACCGGCGCGATCGCACATCCGCACATCGAGCAGGTGACTACGTGACGAGACTTCCCAACTCCGCAGCAGGACGGCGCTCCGGAGGTGTCCGGTGAACCGCGCACTGACCGTGGACGACCTCGTACTCGCCGGAATCTCCGTCGCGGCGGGCCTGTTGCTCGCCTTCTTCTCCCGCACGCTGCTGCGCTGGCTGGCCAAGCACGCCAAGCGGACTCGCTGGACGGGCGACGACGTCATCGTGGACGCGCTGCGCTCGGTCGTGCCCTGGGCGGCGATCGCGGCCGGCGTGGCGGCGGCAGCCGTGGTGCTGCCCCTGACCCGTACCGTGCAGCACCACGTGAACCAGATCCTCGAGGTGTGGCTGATCTTCGTGGTGACCCTGTCGGCGGCCCGGGTCGTGGCCGGGCTGGTCCGCTCGGTCACGCAGTCCCGCTCGGGCGTGGCGGGTTCCGCGACGATCTTCGTCAACATCACCCGGGTGCTGGTGCTCGCCATCGGCTTCCTGGTCGTCCTGCAGACCCTGGGCATCTCGATAGCGCCCCTGCTGACCGCACTCGGCGTCGGCGGTCTCGCGGTGGCCCTCGCCCTGCAGGACACGCTCGCCAACCTCTTCGCGGGCGTCCACATCCTGGCCTCCAAGACCGTCCAGCCGGGCGACTACATCCGGCTCAGCAGCGGCGAGGAGGGGTACGTCGTCGACATCAACTGGCGCCAGACGACCGTCCGCCAGCTGTCCAACAACCTCGTGGTCATCCCCAACGGCCAGCTCGCCAAGGCCAACATGACCAACTACACGCGGCCCGAGCAGCATCTGACGGTGCTGGTGCAGGTGGGCGTGAGCTACGACGCCGACCTGGAGCACGTCGAGCGGGTGACCCAGGAGGTGATCTCGCAGACGATGCGGGAGGTCGACGGCGCCCTGCCGGACCACGAACCCGCCATCCGCTTCCACACCTTCGGCGACTCCCGGATCGGGTTCACGGTGATCCTCGGCGTCGGGGAGTTCAGCGACCAGTACCGGGTCAAGCACGAGTTCATCAAACGCCTGCACCGCCGCTACCGCGAGGAGGGCATCCGCATCCCGGCCCCCACCCGCACGGTGGCCCTGCAGCAGGGCACGGTGGTGATACCGCACCAGCGCAGCGCGGAGGGCATCGCCACCGGCGACTCGGCCGTCGAGGGCTGAGTCGGCGAC
>NZ_JBLEBI010000148.1:0-17556 GCF_047340315.1 Streptomyces sp. AF1A | reverse complement strand
CGTCGGCTCCGGCGCCGAGCGTGGCCCAGCCGCCGCCGGTGGCCGGGTCCCGCAGGACGGCGATCTGCGGCAGCCCCGCCTCCCTGGTGAGCGCCGACTGGCGTGCCACCCGCTGGAGCTGGGTCAGCGCGATCATGCCCTCCTGCATCCGGCTGCCGCCGGTCGCGATCAGCGGCACGACCGGCAGCCGGTGCGCGCGGGCCTGCGCGTACGCCGCCTCCAGCCGGTCTCCGGTGCGCTCGCCCAGCGAGCCGCCGAGGAAGCCGAACTCGAAGGCGATCAGCACGGCCGGGGCGCCGTCCACGGTCGCGGTGCCGCAGACGACGGACTCCTCCTCGCCGGTGCGCTCGGCGGCACGGGCGCGCGAGGCGTCGTAGCCCTGCCAGCCGAGGGGGCCGTCCGGCGCGGACTCCCGCTCCGGGACGGGCAGTTCCGCGAAGCTCCCGGCGTCCGCGACGAGCGCGAGGATCTCCCGTGCCGAGCGCCGCTCAGGCATCGGCCAGCGCCCGCTTCATGATCTTCCCCATGTCGTTGCGGGGGAGCGCGTCCAGGTAGCGGACGACCCGCGGGCGCTTGTGCGGGGCGAGCCGCCGGGCCACGTGGTCCGCCAGCTCCTCGGCGGCGGGCGGTGCCTGCGGGTCCGCCGGGACGATCCAGGCGACGATTCGCTCGCCCAGGTCCGCGTCCGGCTCCCCCGTGACCGCCGCCTCCCGCACCCCCGGGTGCTCCAGCAGCGCGTTCTCGATCTCGCCCGCCCCGATCTTGTACCCGCCGCTCTTGATCAGGTCGGTGGCCTTGCGCCCCACGATCCGCACGTACCCGTCCGCCTCGCGCACGGCCATGTCCCCGGTGCGGAACCAGCCGTCGGCGGTGAACGCGGCGGCCGTCGCGTCGGGGCGGTTCAGGTACTCGGTGAACAGGTTCGGGCCGCGCACCTGGATCTCGCCGACGCTCTCCCCGTCGTACGCGGCGATCTCCGTGCCGTCCTCCTCCACCAGCCGCAGCTCCACGCCCGGCAGCGGCACCCCCACCGTGCCGGCCCGCGCCTCGCCGTCGGCGCGCACGCTGGTGTTCATCAGGGTCTCCGTCATGCCGTACCGCTCGATCACCCGGCGCCCGGTGGCCGCCGCGATCCGCTCGTGGTCGTGCACGGGCAGCGCGGCCGAGCCCGACACCAGCAGCCGGGCCCCGCCGAGCGCCTTGGCCAGCCCGGGGTCGTCCGGCAGCGCCTCGGCGATGCGGTGGTACATCGTCGGCACCCCGAACAGCATGGTCGCGCCGCTCGCCAGCTCGCGGGCCACGCCCTCGGTGGAGAACCGCCCCAGGTGCCGCACGGAGCCGCCGCGCCGCAGCGGCCCCAGGGTCCCCAGCACGAGCCCGTGCACATGGAACAGCGGCAGCCCCTGGACCAGAACGTCCGCCTCCGTCCACTGCCAGGCGTCGGCGAGCGCGTCCAGGGTCGCGGCCAGGGCGCGGCGCGGGATGACGGCGCCCTTGGGCGGGCCGGTGGTGCCGGAGGTGTAGACGATCAGCGCGGGATCGCCGTCCTTGGCCCCGTCCCCCGGGGCGGTGCCGGCGGCGGACGCGTCGACGTCGAGGCGCTCCACGTCGCCGAGGACAGGGGGCAGTTCGGCGCCGGGGGCGGCGAGCACGAGCGAGGGCGCGCTGTCGGAGAGGATGTGCGCCAGCTCCTTCTCGCCCGACTTCGGGTTCAGCGGCACCGCGGCCGCCCCGGCGAGCAGCACGCCCGTGACGGCGACGGCGGTCTCCAGCTCGGGCGTGGCCCACACGGCGACCCGGGCCGCCCCGTGCAGCCGGGCGGCGAGCGCGCTCGCCGCGCCCGCCAGTTCGCCGTACGTCAGCGACCGTTCGCCGAACCGCAGCGCGACCCGCTCGCGCGGACCGTCCGCCAGGGCGGGAAAGAGGGAGGACACGCGGCGCACTCCTTGGGTCTCGGGGACGTCAGCATCCTTCCTACACCAGGAGTCTCGTCCCGACGACCGTGCTCAGGTCGGGCGCGAGGCGCAGCTCGGTCGCCCGCAGCGCGGGATGCTCCAGCCAGTGCAGCCGGGCCCGGTCGACCCGGCCGTCGTGCACCGGAGGCCAGCCGGCCACGGGCGTGAAGTCGTCCACGACGACCGTCCCGCCCGGCGCCAGCAGCCGCTCGACGTCGGCCGGCCGGTCCCCGGGCGCCTTCCCCTGCCCGCCGCCGTCCAGAACGAGCAGGTCGAACGGGCCGTACTCCTCGATCCGCCGCCAGTCGCCGGTGAGCACGGTGACCTCGTCGCGGCCGGCGAACACCTCCCGGGCCGCCCGCGCCCGATCCGCGTCCCGCTCCACGCCGTACAGGCGCACCCCCGGCGCCGCCCCCGACAGCAGCCACGCCAGCCCCACGCCGAGCCCGGTCCCGGTCTCCCCGATCCGCCCGCGCGCCCCGCCCGCCAACGCGTGCAGCAGGCGTCCCTGCTCGGGGCGGCAGGAGTGGGGGAAACCGTGGGCGCGGGCGGCGGCGAGGGCACGCCTCACGAGCGGCGGCAGACCGTCCTGTCCGGTGTACGCGTCGGTACCGGAAGTCGCCATGCCACCACTTCTACCCGACCGGTGCGGTTCAGCGGGACGGCGCCACCACGTCGGCGACGACACAGCTCACGTTGTCGGGGCCGCCCGCCGCGTTCGCCTCGTCCACCAGCAGCCCCACCACCGCCTCGGGGTCCGGCTCCGCCGCCAGCAACTGCCTGATCCGCTCGTCCGGCACCACCTCCGTGAGCCCGTCCGAGCACAGCAGGTACCGGTCGCCCTCCAGCGGCTCCTGCAGCCGCAGGTCCGGCACCGGGTCCATGCCCCGGGCCAGGGCCTTGAGCAGCAGCAGCGACCCCGGCTCCACGCGGTGGTCCTGGGTGATCCGGTACAGCTCGCCCCGCCGCAGCAGATACGCCCGCGAGTCCCCGATGTGGACCAGGGCCAGCCGTGCCCCCGTCCACAGCAGAGCGGTCAGCGTGGTGCCGGCGTCCTCGGCCCCGCCCGGCAGGTCCTGTACGGCCTCGCCCGCGGCGCGCACCGCGTCCTCCAGCACGCTCAGCACACCGTCCGAGGGCAGTTCCTCGGCCTCGTCCAGGAACCGCAGCGCCTCCACGGCGGCGCCGCTCGCGGGCGCCCCCGCCGGGCCGAACCCGTCGGCGACGGCGAGCAGCCTGCGGCCGGCGTACACCGTGTCCTGGTTGGCGGGGCGGACCAGCCCCCGGTCGGAGTGGGCGAAATAGCGCAGTTCCAGCATGATGGGTTCCCTTCTCGATTCGCCGCTCAGCTGGTCGACGAGGAACGCGGCGAGGTCCCGCCGCACGGCGGTCTCCGCCTCGACGCGGACCCAGAACGCGCGGATCTCCCGTGCGGCCTGCGCCGGGTCCAGCGCGCACACCGCGCGGATCTCCGCGAGCGGCATGCCCAGCCGCCGCAGCCAGGCCACGAGCCGGGCCTGCGCCAACTGGCCGGGCGCGTAGTACCGGTAGCCGGTGTCCGGGTCGACCCGGGCCGGCCGCAGCAGCCGCAGCTCGTCGTACAGCCGCAGGGCCTTCGGCGACAGCCGGCTCACCCTGGCGAACGCGCCGATCGTCAGCAGTTCCATGCCCACCTCGCGCCTCTCGTCGTCCGCCACCGATGCTGGGGCTTCACCGAAGGTGAAGGTCAAACACGCTTCTCCGGTTCCGCGGCCGATTGTTAGCCTCGCCCCTGATCGAACCCCCGATCGAACCATCCGATCGAACCCTCGACCGCACGCCGATCGACCCGCCGTACGACAGGAGCCCGCCGTGGTCCGCATAGCCCTCGCCACCTACGACCCCGGCGCCGAGCCGGGCAAGGACACCGACCTGCCGGTGCTGGTGCGGGCGCTCACGGACGCCGGCGCGCGGGCGGAGGCCCGGTACTGGGACGACCCGGACGCGGACTGGGCCGGATACGACCTGGTCGTCATCCGCTCGACCTGGGACTACAGCTGGCGCGTCGAGGACTTCATGGCCTGGCTGGAGCGCGTGGACAGGGCGACCCGCGTCGCCAATCCGGCCGACGTGGTGCGCTGGAACGCCGACAAGCGGTATCTCGGGGAGCTGGCGGCGGCCGGTGTGCCCACCGTCCCCACGCGCTACATCGCCCCGGGCGAGAGCGCCGGTCTCCCGGCGGACCACGAGTACGTGATCAAGCCGACCTCCGGCGCGGGCGCCCGGTTCGCCGCCCGGTACACGCCCGCCGATCACGACGCGGCGCTACGGCACCTGGAGCGGATGCACGCCGAGGGCTTCACCGCGATGGTGCAGCCCTACCTCGCGGGCATCGACGTCACCGGGGAGCGGGCGCTGCAGTTCTTCGGCGGCCGGCTGCTGCACGCGAGCCGGAAGGGCGCCGTGCTGTCCCCCGGGACGCCGTACGACGCCGACAAGGTCGCCCACCCCGGCCTGGTGCCCTGGCGGCCGACGGACGCCGAACTCGCCGTCGCCGAGAAGGCGTTGGCGGCCGTGCCCGGCAGCGCCGAACCGCTCTGCGCGCGCGTGGACCTCGCCGACGGGGAGGACGGCGCGCCCCGCCTGATGGAGCTGGAACTGATCGAGCCGAACCTCTTCCTGTCGCTGCACCCGGACTCCCTGCCCCGCGTCACGGAGGCGATCCTGGCGGCGGCAGGGGAGTAGCCCGGGGCGCCACGGCGAGAGCCAGTTGGCCGGGGCGCCACGGCGGGGGCGGGCTCAGGTCACGACGGCCGTCCGCTGCAGCAGCCCCCAGGTGAACTCGGCGACCACCTCGTGCCGTGCGCCGTCCCGGCCGGGCGCGGTGAAGCCGAGGCCCCACCGACCGGGCGCGGTGCCCTCCAGCGGGCGGGCCGGGGCGAAGGCGCGCGCGGCCTCGTCCACCGTGCAGGACCAGGGCATGAGGTCCTCCAGGGTGCGCAGGTCGGGGGCGGGCGCGCCCGGCGCGCGCACCAGCCACTCGTGCCACACGCCCCCGTCCGGCCCGACCAGCACCTCGAAGCGCAGGTCGGGCCAGAGCGGCAGGGCCCAGCGCCGGGCCTCGCAGTCGACGTCGCCCAGTCGGCGCGCCAGCACGGACTCGGGTTCGCCGAGGACCGAGCGGTACCGGGCGGCGGCGGACCGGGCCCTGGGGGAGCGGACCATCGCCTGCCACCGCTTGTTGGTCTCCCGCATGTCCGCGATCGACGCGCCCAGCCGCCGCCGCGCGTCCTCCACCAGATCCGGGTTGTGGTCGGCCATGCGGCGCAGCAGCACGAGCTGGAAGTCGAGACTCATTCCCCCATGGTGCCGACCCCGTGCGGCCATTGCCCGCACACCTGTCCATGACTAGCCTGTGTTCGTCATGCCGATCGTCTGTTGATATCTCGAACAGGTATTGCGAGACAGGCGCTTACACCCAAGGGAGGGGGCCGGACGTGGGACGCCTTGTGCCTGCCGTGACCCGGGCTCTCGACATTCTGGAGCTGTTCCTCGACGGGGACGGGACGCTCTCCGCCCCCGACATCGTGCGCAGGCTGCAACTGCCGCGCACCACCGTGCACGAGCTGGTCACCACGCTCGCCGCACGCTCGTACATCGTGCCCGTGCCGGGACAGCCCGGACGGTACCGGCTCGGCGTGCGGCCGTACCAGCTCGGCAGCCGCTACGCCGAGCAGCTGGACCTCGCCGCCGAGGGCCAGCAGGTGGCCCGCTCGGTCGCCGAGACCTGCGACGAGACCGTCCACGTGGCCATCCTGGAGGGCACCGACGTCATCTACATCGCCAAGGTCGACTCCACGCACGCGGTCCGCATGGTCTCGGCGGCCGGCCGGCGGCTGCCGGCCCACTGCACCTCCGTCGGCAAGATGCTGCTGGCCTCCCTGCCCGAGCAGGAGCTGGCCGCGCGCATCCCGGACGGGGCCGAGCTGGCCGCGATGACCCCGAACAGCATCACCGACCCGGCCGCGCTGCGGGCGGCCCTGGCGCAGATCCGGGAGCGGGGCCTCGCGGTGGAGAGCCGCGAGTCCAACCCGGACGTAAGCTGTGTCGCCGCCCCGGTGCGCGACCGCACCGGCCAGGTGGTGGCCGCGCTGTCCATCTCCGTCCCCATGATCCGCTGGAGCGACGAACGCCGGGCCGAGCTGGAGCAGCTCGCGGCGAAGGGCGCGGCGGAACTGTCGGAACGGCTTGGGCATCGGAGCATGGCATGACAACGGCATACGAGGTCGCGGTACGGGCCGAGGCGAGCCTCGGCGAGGGCCCGACCTGGGACGCGGCCGCGGGCCGCCTGATCTGGCTCGACATCCTGGGCATGCGGGTGAACACGTACGACCCCGCGTCGGGCCGCCGCACCACCCGTACGACGGAACAGCACGTCGGCGCGGCCAAGCCGCGGGCGGGCGGGGGCCTGGTGCTGAACCTGCGGGACGGGGTCGGCCTGGTGGACCCCGACGGCACCTTCCGCTGGCTGCACCACGAGCCGGTGCCGGGCCGCCGCGGCAACGACGCCGCCGTCGCCCCCGACGGCTCCCTGTGGGCCGGCACCATGCGGTACGACGAGGCCACCGGGGGCGGCACGCTGACCCGCGTGACGGCCGACGGAAAGGCGCACACGGTCCTGTCCGACGTCACCGTCAGCAACGGCACCGGCTGGAGCCCGGACGGCCGCCTGATGTACTACTGCGACACCCCCACGCGTCGCGTGGACGTCTTCGACTACGACGGCGAAGGCGTCCGCAACCGCCGGGTCCTGACGGAGATCGAGGAGGGCGCGGGCTTCCCGGACGGGCTCACGGTCGACGCCGACGGGTGTGTGTGGGTGGCGCTGTGGGACGGCGGGGCGGTGCGCCGCTACACGCCCGACGGCACGCTGGACCGGGTGATCCGGCTGCCTGCCGCGCGGACGACCGCCTGCGCCTTCGGCGGCGCCGCGCTGACCGACCTCTACGTCACCACGGCCCGTGTGGGGCTGTCCGCCCCGCATCCCCTCGCGGGTTCGGTGCTGGTGGTGCCCGGCGCCGGCCAGGGCCTCCCCCAGCCGGCGTTCACGGGCTGACCCCGGGATGGTCTCCCGCGCGCTGGCCCGACGGGCGGAGGACAGGCTTCTCCAGAACTCCTTGAACCAGTTCCGTCGAGCCCTGGAGCGATCTGGCGAGAGCGAGATGGAAGAGGCGCTGCATGAGGTGCACGACAGCAGCCATCGGATCGCGGAGGTGGGACCGGACGAGGTGCACCGCATCGGCCGCCTGCCGGTGTGGCGTTGAGAGGCCGCGTGCGGGCATGGAAATGCCCCCGGCAGCCAGAGGGGCGAAAGGGCCTGTCAGAAGGATTACCAGCCGTCTTCCTGGCTGTCGCCATCGGTGCCGTCGAGGACGAAGCCGCGGTGCGCCTCCGTCTCGACGTAGTCGCCAGCGAGAGAGCCGGGGTGTGCGGCGGGTGCGAAGTCGTCGGCTCGCCTCATCGGTCGCGCTTCGGGTCGGGTGGGAGCCCGTACACCACTTGCCAGGACGCAACCCGCCGGTCACCCGATTGTCAGACCCTCGGCCTACCGTGCTCGGCATGGACGACATGAGCCCGCAGGAAGTGGGAGCCCGCTTCGGCGCGGTGATCCTCGGGGCAGAGCTGAGCGAGGAGCCGCCTCCGCCAGACTCCCCCCTCGGCCGGGTCAGGGCATGGGGCGAGCAGTACGGCACGGAGAGGCTGACTCCCGAGCACGTACGGGCAGCGATCGAAGGTCGGCGGCTCCCGCCTCCCGGCTGAGCCCGGAGCACGACAGAGCCCCCGCGTCTCGAAGCTGAGGACGGGGGCTCTGGTTACGGGGTCAGGCAGGGCGCGTGCGACTCCACCGATTCCGGGCTCTCACGTCGGCGAGTAGCTGTTGTGCCTGCTCCTCCTCGCGCTCACGCTGTGCCCGATGTCTCCAGCACTCGCACGGCGGCCAAACGGAGGTCATGAGCGCGGGCAGGTCATCGCTGGAGCGGTACGCCTTCTCGGGCTCCCAGGTCTTCCCAGAGTCGCGGCTGACTCGAATGGTCATCAGCGTCACGGGCTCCTGCTTGGCCTCGGTCTCCTTGGTCATGCGGCGCAGTCCTCGGTTTGCCGCCGAACCTGCTCCCCGAAGGCCCGGAAGTGCGGGCGGACAAGGTCGACGGTCTCGGCCTCGATGACGTAGCAGGAGGGCAGCCCCCGGCCCGGACGGCGGACTACGCGGGCGCCTCGGACTCCTGCGTCCAGCCGGGCAGCGAGGGGCGCCGAGGTGGGCTTCTGCGGCTTCCTGTGCCTGTGCCTGCCTGTGCCACGGGTGATCAGGGCCAGTAGTGTGCGCAGCATCGTTGTTCGACTCCTTGCAGTCGACGGCGTAGGGCCTCGGTCGGGTCGCATCCGGCCGGGGCTCGCTTCGCTTGTGCAGCTCTGAGTATGACGCAGTATGACGCAGTTGTCCGCAGCTTGACGCAGCCTGCCCGAGCGGGCTCCTGTTGGCCGCCGCAGGATGGGCTCATGACCGACACACCAGGACTCCCGCTGTACCGGTGGCAGGAAGTTGCCGCAGACCTTCGCGAGCAGATCAAGAGCGGACGCCTGCCGGTCGGTGCTCGGCTCCCCGGGGAACGACTCCTGTGCGAGGAGTACGGCGCAGCCCTCGGCACCGTCCGTCGAGCCGTGCGGGAGCTGAAGGAACAGGGCCTGATCGCCTCTCTGCCGGCCAAGGGCACGTACGTCATCGCAGTACCCGAGGGAGACGGCGAAACCCAGCCAGCGGGTGACTGACGGGGTCTGCGAAGGGTGAGTCTGCCGTCAGACGTTGGCGGCCCTCACCTTCCGGTGCATGTTCGCCGGGGTGACGATGGCGACGCGTCCGAAGTGAGCCCGCATGGTCGCCTCGGTCTCGACGGCGTTCGCCTCGGGCAGGTCGACGAGCGGGAGGACGTACGGCAGCTCCTCACGGTGAACGATGACCGTCACTCCCCGCAGCGATGTACTCGGCGTTGCGCTCGGCGTCCGTCGTCGGCGTCGCCCAGCGCTGGGCTGAGGTCTGGCCAGTCGCCACCTCTTCCCACCGGTCCGGGGTCGACGGGAGCGCCACCAGTTCCGTGCGCCTGCTCGACAGCTTGGCATACTGCTCGCGGGTACTCCGCCTCGCCGAGATCGTCGGCATACAGACCGGCCGCTCGGTCCTCTCGCAGGTCGGCCAGGGCGTGGCCGAGAGCCGCGATCTCCTTGTCATGGTTGACGCCGGGGACGAACTCCCGACGAACGATCTCGGCGCCCCCCACGGTCGCCAGGAAGCCGGTACGGACGAGCTCTTCGAGCTTGCACGCGTTGAAGCTCTTCGAGTTGCCGCAGCCCTGGCCGGGCTTGGCGTAAGAGCTGCACCGGTAGGACGTGTGAGCCTCGTTCGCCCGAGGGTTGCGGTACGAGGCTCGGCCGCACTCGCAGGAGACGACTCCGAGCAGTTCCGCGCGGTCGCGTCGGTTGCTGGTGCGCTTGCTCGACAGCCGTAACGGTGGCCTCGCAGTCATAGAAGCGGATCACGTCGCCAACCTCGACGGCAGGAGCGTCCTCGGTCACCTCAGCCTCGGCAGGCTTCACGGTGCGCTCGAAGCGAGAGCCGGGGTGGAGCTGTTCGCCGCACGGAAGGCGTAGCACTCACCCACGGCGTACATGCCATCGAGGGTGAAGCCCAGCTCTGCCGCCGACTCGGAGGACAGCTCAACCTCGACCGTCTGAGCGTCGGTGTCGACGGAGGCAGAGACGATCTCCCGCTCATCGTGCATGGCGTCGGTCGTGACGACCATGCCGGGCTTCAGGTCACGGGCGGGGAAGAGAGTCCCACTCACCCTCGCCGATGCGCTCGACGTGCCGGTGTGCAAGCTCCTTCACGTCCGCGAGTCGACAGCCGGTGAAGCCGTGACCGAGGCCGACCACGGTCCCGTGCCCTGCGTTGCCGTCCTTGCGTGCCGTAGCGATGCACTTGCCGTCGTGGGTGGCGTAGTAGCTGCCGGCCGCGTCCTTGTGCCAGGTGATGTCCACGGGGTTCGTGTCCTTCGGTCCTGGTCAGGCCCTTGTGGCTCCGATCCCGGGCCGTTGTGGACTGTCCGGGTTCCGCTGGGGCGGCACGGGTGGGCGCGGCGGGCACCCGTCGGCGCCGGGTCGCGCGGCTCGCCCCTCGGCGGGCGGCAGCCGGGGCCTGTTCAGGAGGGGATGCTCTCCGTCGCGGCTCCCGCGCGGGAGCGCACCGCCTCCAGGTCCCCCGCCCGGCGCAGCGCACGCGAAATCGCGCCGATCTCCCGCAACAGGCCTGTTGGATCAGAGCCGTTGTCACCCGGCCCCGGCGCGGAGTGTTCCGTTTCGATCGCGTCCAGGAGCCCCACCGCCGCCGCCAGGGCGCGCGCCCGCTCGGGCGGGTGGCCGAGGGCGAGGGCGGCCTCGTACGACCTGTGCCTCAGGTCGGTGTCGAGGCGCCGCGCCAGCGGCAGCAGCGTGTCCCGGATGAACGTCTCGCGCCGGGTCAGCCGGAGCTCCGGCGTGGCCCGCAGGGCGAACGGCACCGACGCACCGCTCACCGCGCACATCAGCCGGTACAGCGGCCGCAGTTCACGGTGCGCGAGCCGGATCCGCCAGCGGTCGTGCAGGAACTGGCCGGCGTGCGGCAGGATGAAGCCGGCCGCGACCAGGATGGCGGACAGCGAGGCGACGGGCGGGGACAGGTCCGTGCTCAGCCAGTCCAGGTCCCGCCCGCGCCACCGCGCGAAGACGGCCGTCAGCTTGGCCGCGTCGTAGATCAGGTTCAGCGCATACCCGCCGCCCAGCAGCCGCAGCCCCCAGCGCAGCCACGCGTCCAGGCCCGCGGCGTGCGCCCAGTTCCAGATCAGCCGGGACGTGATCAGACAGGCCACGGTGTGCGCGAGGAGGTAGAGCAGGATCTCCTCGCGCATGAACGGCGTACGGGCGTAGTACGTGTCCAGGTCCCGCACCCGCTCCACGGGCGCGACGGCGAGCAGGAACAGCACCCACAGCGCGACGATCACCCCGGCGTACGCCGAGACCACCCGGCGCCGGGCGCGCCGGGTGACGGCCGAGCGGTCGGACCGGCCGTTGCGCCAGGTGACGATGAGCAGCAGGCAGGAGCCGGACATCGCGGTGATGAGCGAATAGCACCACGGCGCCGCGATGTTGGGCACCCCGGCCAGCCGGTTCACCCGGGCGATCATGGACGGCATGCAGAACACGAACACCGCGCAGGCGAGCAGCAGCAGTCCGCCGACCGCGCGCAGCAGCGGGTCCCGCCAGAGCCGGATGATCGTGGGGAGCTTGATCAGCAGGGCCGCGGTGAGCACGGCGGTGGGGACCCAGAAGGAGATGTAGAGCTCGCCCAGGACCGCCGAGGGGTCGAGCGCCAGCGGCGTCACCGCGCGGCTCCGCCCCGTCCGCGGTAGCCGAGGGCGCGTTGCAGCGGGTCCGGCGGGGCCTCGCCGGTGCCGGACAGCCGGGCGCGGAACAGCGTGGCCAGGCGGTGCCCGAAGTCGTCGGCCTCGGCCTCGTCCGCCTCCCGGGAGCCGTTGCGGGCGGCCACCGTGAGGGCGTCCCGCCAGCCGGGCGCGTCGGCGAGCGCACGGGCCGCCGCGGCCCCGGCCAGGTGATGGTGCCGGTGCCCGGCGTGCAGATGCCACAACTCATGGCCCAGAATGACCAGTTGCTGTATCTCCTCGGCCCGCTCCTCCACGATGACCAGGTCGAAGTCGGCGAACTCCACCCAGAGCCCGGTGACCTCGATCTCGTCCGGGAAGCGCTCGAAGCGCAGCTCCAGCGGGCGCCCGTCGCGCAGCGCGCTCATCTCCTCGCACAGCGCCCGGCACAACTCCCGTATCCCCTCGGGCGGCTCGGGCCGGGCGCGGACCGCGGCGGCGAGGTCGCCGGCCAGCGCGCGCATCGCCGAACCCGGGCGGGGGCGCCGCAGCCGTGCGGCCAGGTGCGCCGCCCGCCCTCGCGCGCCCGCGATGCCCATGTATCCCCCTTCTCGCCGCCGGGGTGCGGCCGGTCCGAGCGTACGCGCCCGGTGGTGTCCGCGTCAGGCGATCCCGGCGAGAACGGTTCACGGTGCAACCATCTGTGGGCCCGCGCCCGGCCCCTCTTCCGCGGCGCGAGCCGGCCGGCGTGGGGGACCGGTCAGCGGCCGGGGGAGGGCACCGGGGTCACCGGCACCCCTCCGGCCGCCCGGCCCAGCAGGGTCAGGCGCACCGTGCCCGGTCCGGACAGCGTGGTGAACTCCGAAAGGACCGCCAGCGCCAGGGTGTTGGTGCCCCGGGTGCGCAGGATGCCGTTCGGCAGCACGAAGGTGTGCTGCGGGCCGACGTCGTTGATGTACTGGCCCATGTTCCAGCCGTTGAGGAAGATCTGCGCCCGGTAGGACCGGTACGGGTCGTCCTCCAGGGTCAGGCCGATCGAGGCGTCGAGGTCGCCCGGCACCGACAGCCGGAACGTGGTCCGGTACCAGGTCACGCCCTGGCGCCGCTCGGCCCGCGGGAAGGACACGGCCTCCCAGTCGTGGTCGGGGAAGCCGGGCAGGTGCCACCCCTGCCGCTCGCCGTACAGGCCGCCGTTGTTCATCGGCCCGCGCACGGGGTCGGGCGCGGCCTCGCCCTGGATGCGCCAGGTGACCTCCGGCGCGGCGCCCGTGAAGGTGGCCGCCGTCAGGCCGCGGGCCGCCTTGTGGGTGTCGCGCGCGTTGCCGTCCTCGTCGTGCTGCATGCGCCGCACCAGCACCGACAGCACGTGCCGGCCGGGGGAGCGCAGTCGCTCGCGCACCGGGAAGACCGCCGTGGCCGTCCAGCTGCCCTGGCGGACCGTGTCCTGGTCCGGCACCGGCATCCGGTGGGTGCCGAGCGGCTCGCCGTCCAGCCACGCCATCAGCAGCCCCTGCGTGCCGGTGCTGTAGGCGAGCGAGACCTGTTCCATGCCGGTGGAGTCGGTGAAGGTGCCCCGGTACCAGACGTCCCCGTAGTGGAAGCCGTAGTCGTCGGCGAACAGCACCGGCCGGCCCTCGGGGACGGGCGTGGTGCTGAACGACGTGGTCCGGTCGGCGACCTGCCAGGCGGAGTCGTCGAAGCTCGGCCCGGCCTCCGGGTTCTCCGTCCGCATCCGCCAGCCGTCCAGTTCGGGCAGCCGCACCTCGGGCACGGCGGGCAGCAGCCCGGTGGTCATCAGGCTGCCGGACATGGTCACCCGGGTGGGCAGGGTCCGCCCGTTCCACACCAGGGTGTCGATGCCGCGCGGCCCCCACACCTCCACGCTCGTCGTCTCGGTGACGTCACCGGTCAGATGCACCTGCGAGCCGCGGACCTCGACGTGGCGCAGCAGCGCCGGGCCGTACACCAGCACGGTCCCGGACGGGGTGTCGTACGGGAACATGCGGACGGCGGTGGCGTCGTCGGCGAAGAGCAGCAGCAGCGGAACGTCGCTCTCGCCCTTCTGCACCAGCACCCGGGTCAGGCCGCCCTGGCCCAGCGGGACGTTCACGTGCAGGTCGTCGGTGAGGACCCAGGCGGCCTCCGGGTCCAGGCGCATGATCTCCGGGGCGACCGGGCACTTCAGCACCAGCTCGGCCATCTCGTCGCGCGGCCCGGCGAACACGGCGATGTCCTGCCGGCCGGCGTTGACGCACATGGCCGGCTGCACGGAGGCGTACTTCAGCCTCCGCCGGCCCAGCGACAGGTTGGTGGTCAGCAGCTTGGCGTCCCTGGCCGGCACGGTGATCCGCACGCGGCCCTCGGAGGTCGGCAGGTCGGTGGTGACCGTCCGCGTGCCGTCGTTGCGGGCGACGTACACATGGGCGCCGGTGTCCGGGTTGGTCAGGTGGTAGACCTTCAGCCCCTCGGCCTCGACGTCGGCCGCCCGGTCCAGCTTGGCGAAGTCGGGGACGCGCTGCACCAGGTGCCCGAGCTCGTGCATCGGGGCGATCTTGCCGGTGACGTTGCGCGCCTCGTCGATCGCCGCGCCGTAGTCGTACGACGTGTAGACGACCGGCGCGGGCAGCCAGCCCCACGAGGTCCCGCCGAAGGTCATGTACACGTTGTGCAGGGTGAGCCCGTTGGCGAGGTTGGTCAGGTAGAAGCGGCGCTCGTAGGCGGCGTCCCGGGTGCGCCGCACCTCGGCGTAGCCCTTGCCGTCGAACGAGGCCCCGCCCCACGGATCGAACCAGCCGCCCCCGAACTCGGGCACGAACCCGGGCGTGGACGGCGAGGCACTGGCCCCGCCCTTCGGGCCGCCGGGGCCGAACGTCCCCCAGTCCGGCGGGGTCTGCGACGGCGAGGGGTACCCGTCGAACCCGTACAGCCAGCCGCCCTGCTCGCCGCCGGTGTCGAAGGACCCGGGGACCCAGTGACCGTTGCGGCCCTTGTCGTTGTGGAAGAGGGGGACGTCGATCCCGTCCGCCCGGACCTTCTTGTACAGATGGGACATATAAGCGCGACCGGTCGCGTCGCCGGCGTGCGCGTCGTACTCGTTCTCGATCTGGTAGAGCAGGACCGTTCCGGTACCCCGCGTGAACAGGTGCCTGCGGGCTATCCGGTTCACGTGCGTCAGCCACTCGTCCACGTGCGCCAGGTAGCCGGGGTCGTCGGTGCGCGCGGTCCCCTTCGTCGCCGTGAGCCAGCCGGGGAAGCCGCCCGCGTCGACTTCCGCGTTGATGTACGGCCCGGGCCGCAGGACGACGTACAGCCCCGTCTCGGCGGCCGTGCGCAGGAACAGGTCGAGGTCCCGGACGCCGGTGAAGTCGTACCGGCCGGGGGCGGGGGAGTGGTAGTTCCACGCCACGTAGACGCTGACGGCGTTGTAGCCGTGCGCCCGCATCTTCTGCAGCACGTCCCGCCACAGGGACGGGCTGGGCAGCCGGAAGGGATGCAGCTCGCCGGACCACAGCACCAGCCGCCTGCCGTCGACGAGCAGGGAGTAGCGGTCGTACCCGATGGTGTGCCGCGCGCCGTCCGCGCGGGGCGGGGCGGGCGCCGGGCCGGTCGGCACCGTGCGCGCCGCGTACGCCGAAGGCGCCCCGGTGCCGGCGCTGCCGCCGAGGGCGAGGCCGAGCGCGGCCGAGCCGGCCAGGGCACTGAAGGTACGTCTGCTGAGCGCCAAGGTGGATCCTCCCGGGCGATCGTACGGGGCGCGGGTGCGGCATGCTCCACCGCGGGCGCGGCCCGCAAGGGACCCATGAGGTCTCGGCGCGGGCGGACCGCGCGGTACGGGCGGTGCTGGAGCGGGCCGTACGGCAGGGTAACGGCCCGGTGAAGGCAGAGGAAATCGCCGCCGTGCGGGACATCCCGCACGTGTTCCCGGAGGGCGTCCTCGGCGACCTCGGGCGGGCCGGGACCGTCGCCGCCCTCGCGGCCGGTGCGCCGCCCGAACCGGTCAGGTCCCCGGTCGCGGAACCGGCGGCCTGGGAGATCCCGTGGGGCCCGGGCGCGTGCGCTTGTGAAAACCCCGATGTGAATGGCCGGAGTTCGACCTGCCGGAGCGGAGCGGGCGTTTCTACGATTCCCACGCCTCCTCCCCCTGTTCACAGTTGTCGCACAGTTCCTTCAAACCGGGCGGACGGGACGGAGGCTCACCCCCCACTCGACTACCGGGAGAAACCATGGCTGGTGGGCTCCTCCTGAGCGGCGCGGTGGCCGCTCTCCTCACCACGGCACTGCCCGTGCAGACGTCGTCGCCGGTGTTCGACGACCCGCCTCCGGACAAGATCGTCATCAACATCGCGACCGTGAACGGCTCGGGCTGTCCCCAGGGCACGGCCGCCGTGGCCGTGTCCCCGGACAACACGGCCTTCACGGTGACCTACAGCTCCTATCTCGCCCAGGTCGGCGGCAACTCCGACCCGACCGCGTTCCGCAAGAACTGCCAGCTCAACCTGGTGGTCCACGTGCCCCAGGGCTTCACCTACGCGGTCGCCAGCGCCGACTACCGGGGCTTCCTCTCGCTCCAGCCCGGCGCGGCCGCCACACAGAAGGCGTCGTACTACTTCCAGGGCTCGTCGAACACCGTGCCCAGATCCCACCCCTTCAACGGCCCCTACAACGACGACTGGCAGGCCACCGACAGCACGGACTGGGGCCAGCTGGTCTGGGCCCCCTGCGGGGTCCTGCGCAACTTCAACATCAACACCGAGCTCCGCGTGAGCGCGGGGAGCTCCGCCCCGGACAAGGTCAGCTTCATGACCATGGACTCCACGGACGGGGACATCAGCACGGTGTACCACCTGGCGTGGAAGGAGTGCCCGCACAGCTAGCGGCCTGAATCGCCAGGTTCGGCATGATTCGTCCGGGTCCGGAGCATCGCGCCGGAGCGCGCCGAGGGGACCGCCCTTCACGGAGCCGCCCCGCCGGCCGCGCACCCGCCCGGGAGCGCTCCGCACGTCGCGGCGGTCCCGGGATGCGGCCCGGACGACTCGTGCGACGCCCTGCGGGCGGCGTCCCGCGGAGGAACACGGGTGCCGACGCCGACGCCGAGCACCCCGAGCCGCAGTCGGCGGCCATTCTTTGCGAGATGCATACCGAGATGCATACCGAGACGCATACGAAGGGAAGTCTTCCGCGTCGCGAAAGACTTCCGGCCGCGGGCATCCGCACCTCGGGTGTCCGGGCGCTGCGCACCGCCGAGGCCGGTCGAGGAGCCATGTCACCCCAACCCCCACACACGACACGTCGGCACAGCACGACACGAAACAGGTGAGAGCATGCGCCGACGCAGGGTCGACGACGAGGCGATGGCCCGGCTCTTCAGACCGCAGCGGACGGACCGCGGACTGCTGGTCTCCGTCGTCGGCTTCGACGGCTCAGGCAAGACCACGCAGATCGAACGGGTCGCCGAGGCCCTGCGCGCCCGGGGTCGCGAGGTGGTCGAGACCCGCCAGCCCACCGACTGGTACCGGGAACTGGCCGACGTCCGGACCTTCCACGACTCGGGCGGCTCCGTGGAGACCGCGCACATCCTCGCCCTGCTCGCGGCCGCCGACCGCCGCCGGCACGTCCAGGAGGTCATCGACCCGGCCCTGGAGCGCGGCGCGGTCGTGCTGTGCGACCGGTACGTGTACGCGACCTTCGGCGTCTTCGTGCACCGCGGCGTCGACTTCCGCCTGCTGGCCGACATCAACCAGGGGATTCCGCGGCCGGACCACGCCTTCTATCTCGAGCTGCCCACCGAGGAGCTGCTGCGCCGGCTCCGGGACCGGGACGGCGACCGGCTCAAGCACGAGGAGAAGTGCGTCGAGCGGATCGAGTCGATTGTGCGCACCTACGAGGAGCTGGGCTCGGAGCTGGTCCGCATCGACGGCACGGCGGCCCGTGAAGAGGTCACGGCGCAGATCCTTCGGCACATCGAGGGCTGAGCGAAACCGGGGGCCGGGCGGACGCCCCTTAGCCCGCCTGCCCCATCCCCGCCGCGTTCGGCCAGCTCTGGGCGTTGGGCCAGCCCGTCGCCGGGGCCGGTGTCAGGCCCTGGGCGGGGACGGGTGCCGGGGCGGTCATGCCGCGGACCTGGGCTGCGGTGAGGCCGCCGCGGGCCGGGACCC
>NZ_JBLEBI010000147.1:0-17609 GCF_047340315.1 Streptomyces sp. AF1A | reverse complement strand
CCAGCCCTCCGCCACCAGGTCCGCGTAGGCCTCGGCCACGGTGTTGCGGGCGAGTCCGAGGTCGACGGCGAGGGAGCGGGAGGAGGGCAGCCGGGTGCCGGGGGCGAGGCGCCCGGTGCGGACCGCGTCCCGCAGTGCGTCGGTCAGGCCCCGGCGCAGTCCGCCCGAGGCGGCCGGTTCCAGATGCAGGTCGACACCCAAACTGGCCCAGGAACTCGCCATGGAAATGGACCATACTCCTGGGCTGCCTCGCTCCTAGCGTGGAGGGTATGAGTACGGAGACGAACACCGAGTACGCCGCCGAGCAGGCCCCGCGGCTGAACTGGGCCGAGCACGCCCCCGAGGTCTACAAGGCGATGATCCGCGTCGAGACCGCCGCCAAGAAGGGTCTCGACCCCAAGCTGTACGAGCTGGTGAAGATCCGCGCCTCCCAGATCAACCACTGCGCCTTCTGCCTCGACATGCACACCAAGGACGCGCTCGCGGCCGGCGAGAGCGTGGAGCGGGTCGTGCAGCTCAGCGCGTGGGAGGAGTCGCGGCACTTCTACACCGAGAAGGAGCTGGCGGCGCTCGAGCTGACGGAGGCGGTCACCGTCCTGACCGACGGCTTCGTGCCGGACGAGGTGTACGAGAAGGCCGCCAAGCAGTTCGACGAGGCCGAGCTGGCCCAGCTGATCGCCGCGATCGTGACGATCAACGCCTGGAACCGGTTCGGCGTCACCACCAGGATGACCCCGGGCCACTATCAGCCGGGGCAGCACGGGTGATCCGTACGCGGCTGCTGGACCGGGAGGTCGGACAGGCGATGTCCGCGCTGAGCGCGGCGGCGAAGCGGGGACTGGGCGATCCGGTCCTCGCCGAGCTGGTGATGATCCGGGCCTCCCAGCTCAACCACTGCGCGTTCTGCCTGGACATGCACCTGAAGGCGGCCCGCAGGAACGAGGAGTCGGAGGACCGCATCCAGCTGCTGGACGCCTGGCAGGAGACGCAGGACCTCTACAGCGAGCGGGAGCGCGCGGCGCTGGCACTGACCGAGGCGGTCACGGTGCTCACGGAGGGCTTCGTGCCGGACGCGGTGTACGAGAATGCCGCCAAGCACTTCGAGGAGGCCGAGCTGGCCCACCTCGTCGCCCTGATCGCCGCGATCAACGGCTGGAACCGGATCATGGTCAGCCGCCGGATTCCACCTGGGGGGTACCGGCCGTGAGCAAGGTCGACGTCTTCCGCGCCCTGCATCCGCGGCGCGCCCCGCGCGATCCACTGGTGCTGCCCGGACCCTGGGACGCGGCCAGCGCCCGGGTGCTCGCGGAGGCGGGGTTTCCGGCGCTGGCCACGCCGAGCCACGGCGTCGCCGCCTCTCTCGGGTACGCGGACGGGCAGACCCCGGCCGACGAGATGTTCGCGGCGGTCGCCCGGATCGCGCGGGCGGTGGACGTGCCGGTGTCGGCGGACATCGAGGACGGGTACGGGCTCGCGCCGAAGGAGCTCGTGGAGCGCCTGCTGGAGGCGGGTGCCGTCGGCTGCAACCTGGAGGACTCCACCGGCGGTGTCCTCAAGGATCCGCACCGGCACGCCGAGTACCTCGCCGAGGTCCGCTCGGCCGCCGCCGGCCGGCTGTTCCTCAACGCGCGCGTCGACACCTTCGTGTACGGCGACAAGGACCCCCGACGAGCCGTCGAGCGTGCCGCGTTGTACGTCGCGGCGGGCGCCGACTGCGTGTACCCGATCCTGGCGCCGACGGACGTGCTGCCCGTGCTGCGGGCCGGGATCCGAGGCCCGCTGAACGTGCTGGCCCGGCTGGACGGGGTCGGCCCCTCGCCCGCCGCACTCGGCGAACTCGGGGCCACCCGCGTCACGTTCGGGCCGGGGCTGCAGCGCAGGGCCGCGGAGGCGGTGCGGGAGATCGCGGCCGGCCTCCGTTAGACGGTGCCGGGGCGTCCGGACCGGCGCCCCGGCACCACCGGCGAGCGGTGCGCCGTGCTCAGTGGCCCATCCGGCTCGGACGGAAGCGCCGGTACAGCACCGCTCCGGCCGTCAGCGACACCAGGCTCGCGAGAGCCGGCACCCAGAGGCTGTCCGCTCCGGTGTGCGCGAGGGTGCCGGTCGCCTGCTGCCGCACGACGGAGGTCGAACGCTCCTGCACCGGGGCCTTGACGGGCGTCTGGTGGTGCACCGGCGCCGTCGGGGCGGACCTGGTGGTGTGGTCGTCCGAGCCGTTGTCGCCGGTGTTGCCGACGGCGGGGTTGCCGATACCCACCACGTTCACGCTGTTGCCGACGGCGTTCACGGGCACGTGCACCGGGAGGTGGATGCTGTTGCCGGAGATCAGCCCCGGCGAGTCGTGGGTGCTGCTGTGGGCCGCGGCGCCGCGCGGCGTCGTGGACGTGCCCGTGTCGCCGGCTTCGTCACCGTGGTTGGCGCAGCGGTTGCCCATCGAGGGGTTCAGCAGCCCGACCACGTCCACGGTGTTCCCGCACAGGTTCACCGGGACGTGCACCGGCACCTGGATTGCGTTGCCGGAGACCAGCCCCGGCGAGCCGCTCGCGGAGGCGTCCGCCGCGGAGTCGGCGTGCGCCGCCCCCGCAACCGCCATCGCACCGGAGGCGACGGCAATGGCGATCACACTGTTTCGGGTAGCCCGATTCATGGGTTCTCTGCCCTTCAGACTCGTCGCGGGCACTCACCCGCGCCCAGTGAAACGCGTACAAAACGAGTCAAGTTATGGTTTTTCGGTCTTTTGCCGGGATCAAGGGGCCCGCGGCCCGGGTGGTCCGGCCCCAGGAGTCCCGGCGGGCTCCTGGGGCCCGTGACGCCTGGCGCGCACCCGTCCGTGCCGGGACGGGCGGCGGTGGCGAAGGCCGGTCAGAACGCCTGGTTGTTGCAGCCCATGCTGGAACCCAGGTGGCTCTGCTGGGCCCCCGGATTCCCCTCGCCGTTCAGCAGGTTGCCCGCCAGGCCGGTCAGGGCGCCGACGCTGCCGAGCACCTCGATGTTCATGTCGTGCGAGCGGCACTCGGTGCCCTGCGTCACGTCGAAGTCGTGGCCCGGCTCACCGTGCGCGAAGGCGGCGTTGCCGCCGAAGGAGCAGATACTGCCGACGACGGCGCCGACGAGGACTGCCCGGTGGAACGTGCGCATTGTTCTCCCTTGGTCGAGCGGATGGATGTGCAGCGGATCGGGACGAGAGGGGGAGGCCCTCAGCCGAGCCGGGGAAGACCCAGCTGGCCGACGGGAGGCGCCGCGACCTGACCGAGGCCGACCGGGGCCAGCCCCGGCACGCCCGGCGACCCGAGCACCGGGTTGACGAGCGGGTTCACCTGCGGGTTGAACTGCGGGTTCACCTGTGGCACGACCCGCATCGGCCCCTCGGGCGCGGCGCCCTGGGGCATCGCCAACTGGGGGGCGACCTGCGGCATGACCTGGGGCATCACCTGCGGCACCACCTGCGGCGGGGCGGCCTGCTGCTGCGGGGCCTGCTGGTACCCGGGGACGATGGCCTGCGCCGACCCCTGCGACGAGGCCGAGGCGGCGGCGTAGCCCGACTGCTGCGGGTACTGGGGCGGCAAAGCGGCCTGCGGCTGGTACTGCGGCGGCGGGGCCGCCTGCTGGTACGCGGGCACGGTGGCCTGCGCCGTACCCTGCGACTGGCCGGCGGCGTAGGCGGCCTGCTGCGGGTACTGGGGCGGCGGGGCGGCCTGCTGCGGGTACTGCGGCGGCGGAGCGGCCTGCGGCTGGTACTGCGGCGGCGGAGCCGCCTGCGGCTGGTACTGCGGCGGCGGAGCCGCCTGCGGCTGGTACTGCGGCGGCGGAGCCGCCTGCGGCTGGTACTGCGGCGGCGGAGCCGCCTGCTGGTACGCGGGAGCGGTGGCCTGCGCCGATCCCAGCGACCGGCCGGCGGCGTAACCGGCCTGCTGTGGAGCGGGGGCCGGGGCGGCGGCCTGCGGAACCGGCTGCTCCGGAGCCGGCGCCGGCGCGGTGCCGTATCCGCCGGGAGAGTCGGCATGACTGACGCCGGCGCCGATGGCGGACAGACCACCGGCCGCCGCCAGAACGAGCGCGGCCTTGTGAAGCTTGCGCATGAAACCCTCGGCCCTTCGATACCTGAACAGGGAAAGCCATTGCATTCAGTGCGGTCGCGCGTGCCGCCGGTGCCGTCAGGGGCACTGCACTTCCGCGGTACTCCCGGGCAGCACGCGAACTTCGCATCGGAGCCGGCAGCGATTCCCCTCGCCCTCTTCAGGACCACGGCCGCTGCCCTCTCCCGGCTGGAACGAGGAATGCCAGGCCGCGGTCACGGTCACCCGAAACTCCGTCACCCATTTGCCGTCTACCGGAACGGGTGTTGCCACCCCTGGGGCCCTGCGGCAAACGGGTGACCACGGCGCGGCGCCCGTATCCGCGTCCGCGCGCCTTTCGTTTCCCACGGGGCGGGAACAGTGGTCCATCGCAGCCGCTCAGGGCAGCAGCGACAGCGACAACCGCGTTACCTCATCAGTGATTTCGTCAGATTTCGTACACAGGTCAATGAAGGGCCGAGGATTCCATGCGCAAGCTTCAGCAGGTCGCGCTCATCGTCGCAGCAGCCGGTGGTCTGTCCGCCGTCGGCGCCGGCCCGAGTTCCGCCGCCCCCATGGCCTATGACGGGACTGCGCCGACCCCCGTCTCGCAGCCGGACGTCCAGGCCGCCTCGGCCACCTCCGCCCAGGCGGCCGCGCAGACGTACGGCACTCCGCAGCAGTCGTACCCGCAGCGCGGCACTGAAGTCGCCCCGCAGTTCAACCCGCAGTTCAACCCGCAGATCAGCCCCCAGATCTCCTCGCCTGCCCCGCAGACGGCCCAGGGCGGCCCGGTGGGCCAGACCAACCTCTTCCGCCCGTACCAGGAGTGCAGCCCGCAGAGCCTGCTCGACGCCAACGTGCCGGTCGCCCTGCTCGCGGCCTCCCAGACCCGGGGCGTCGACTGCACTCAGGCCAACAGCCAGTCCAACGCCCTCGCCAGCGCGCAGCGCCAGGGCTGACGGCACCAATTCGGCACCGGGCGCGGGCCCTTCGGCGCAGGTGGCCGAGGGGCCCGTCCGCATGCGCTACGGCTTCCGGGTGTTTCTGACGCATAGTCAGGGACGCGGCGCGTCGCTGCCGATCCTGGCTTATTTCTTATTAATCTCCGGTAACGGAAAAAATTCGATCTGTCACAGATCGCAACCCCTCACTTCCCGGAGATGACATGCGCAAGCTTCGCAACGTTGCCGTCCTCGTGGCCGCCCTCAGCAGCATCGGTCTCGTCAGCGGCACGGCCTACGCCGGTGACGGCGGCGGCAAGGACGGCGGCCACGGCGACCGCTTCAACATCACGCAGAGCTCCCACTGCAAGTCGCACGACATGAACCTCGACCTTCTCGGCGAGGTCGGTCTGCTCGACGGCGTGCTGGGCGCCGCCGCCAACGGCGAGGGCAACCCGGGTGCCCAGGCCAGCAACCTCGGTTCGACCATGGGCTGCAACAACAGCGCCTTCTGATACTTCGTCCGGCGCCGAGGCGACGGACGACACATGGTCCCGGCACCGGGCGGAAAGCCGGGTGCCGGGACCATTCATGTACGCCGGCAGGTCTATTGAGACAGCGAAAAGCACTCATGTACGGCGTGGCACCCCATATTTTCGAGTATTTCGTATCAGCCTTTATGGCACAGATGGCGATTATTCACGGATCGCATCCACCACATCGCACCGGAGATCATATGCACAAGCTCCGCACCACCGCCGTTCTCCTCGCCGCGTTCGGCAGCCTCGGCCTCCTGGGCACCGGAACCGCTTATGCCGGCGGCCACGACGGGGGCAAGGGTGACGCATTCCAGATCAAGCAGACCAGCGACTGCAGGTCGCACGACGGGAACCTCGACCTCGCCGGGGAGGTCGGCCTCCTCAGCGGCCTGGGTGGCGACCTGCTGAACGGCGACGGCAACTCGGGTGCGCAGCAGTCGTCCCTGGGCTCGACCATGGGCTGCAACAACTCGGCGTTCAAGTAGGGCTGAACTCCCAAGAACTCCGAAGAACACCGAAGAACACCGCGAAGAACACCAAGAAACACCGAAGAACACCGAATCCCCGGTCCCCCCGACAACTGGTCGGGGGGACCGGGGATTCTCGTTTTCCGTGGCGCTCAGAAGTCGAGGTCCGGCTTCCTGAATCCCTTGGGCAGCTTGACGGTGTTGGAGCAGTCCACGGACTGCCCGGCGTCGGCGGCCTCGTCGTCCGCCGACCGGTCCTTCGAGAACACCACGTGCGGGTGGTCAGACGTCGAGCAGTCCTGCGCCTGCTTGATGATGTGCAGACGGCCCTTGTCGAGGTGGCTCTCGCTCTTGTGGACACAGACGGTGCCGCCCTGCTCGCTGGTCCTGCACTCGCCCAAAGCGCCGTCCGCATAGGCGTGTCCGGCGCCGGCGCAGAGCGCGGCGAGAGTCCCGACGAGACCCGAGACGGTGGCGATCTTCCGCGGAATGGACATGACGTGTCTTCCTTTACGACAGGGGCCCGGGTGCGTGCCGTTGACCGGCGCGCGCCCGGGCCCGAGGGGGGGTCGAAACTTGGCCGCAGCCCGGACGCGCGCCCCGAGGGGCCGTCACGCGTCCGGGCTGCCTTCGCCATGGTTGTCACCCGGCGCTCCGGTGAGCAGACCGACGTGGCGCCGGTCCGGATGGCCGAGTTCGTACGACGCGCACCGGGCGTCCGAAGAGGACCGATGCGCCCGTAGCGGCACAGAGCCGATGAGCCCTCAGGGCGGTCCTACTCGCCCTGGTCGCCCTGGTGCTGCTCGCCGCCACCCTGCTCCGGCGCGGGCTTGCCCTGCTCCTGGCCCTGCTCCTGGCCCTGGTCCTGCGGCTGCTCCTGCGGCCCGGCGTAGTAACCGCCGCCGACGGCCAGGGCGTTGGCGGAGGAGTTGGCCACGGCGGTGATCTGCGGGGGCGCGTCCTCGCCACCGGCGGCGGAGCTGACCCCGGCACCGAGGAAGGAGAGCCCCGCAACCGCCGCTGCTACGACCGCAACGCGCTGAAACTTACGCATGGATATAACCCTTTCGTGTCCAGGCACAACCGCCCGGTTGACTACGTGCTGTGAGCATATACACACAATCCGTAGTTATCGGGGATCTCCACCACGCGCATGGCGCGTCGGCCTCTCCGCGTTCGGCCTACGATTCGCCGACCGGGAGCATCCGGCCCATGAGGCTCAACCCGTCGCCCGGCGACTGCTGTTCGTCGTCCTTCGCAGGCGGTACGCCCACCGTCTCGGGGGAACAGGTCACCGTGCCCCCCAACTGCGCCGACCCGCTGCCCAGGAAGGCGGGCACCCGCACAGGCTGCACCGGCTTGCAGGTCTCCTGGTGGGGGATGACACCGCCTTCGGGCACCTCGCCCTTGATCCGCTGGGTGCAGCTGAGGTTGCCCATGAGGTCGTCGGTGCAGGTTCCCGGGTTCCCCCAGGCGTACACGGGGGTCAGGCCGATGCAGGTCACGGCGATGCCGCCGACGAGACCCGAGACAGCTGCGATCTTCTTCCTGCTGAACATGCGATGGCTTTTCCTTGGTCGGGGTGCCCGGTGACGCAGCCGCACTCAGCCGGTGAAAGCGTTGTTGTACTGACCGCAGGCGGTGTCCACGGTGTCGGCGAGGCCGAGCACGCCGACCGGGATGTCGTTCTCGGACACCGTCTGCGGGCTGCACTCCTGGTAGGGGCGGTAGAGGTCGGACGTGTGCGGCTCGCTGCCGTAGGTGTCGGCCACGGCGGGGACGGCACCGATGGCGGTCAGGCCACCCGCCGCCGCCACGGCTGCGATCACGACCTGCTGAAGCTTGCGCATGGAACCCTCGGTTCTTCGCTGTTACAGAGAAACTGATTGCCTAGCGTGACTGGGCGAACGCTAACAGTAGCGACAGGACGCCCCCTGCCGGACATCCGCCTCGAGGGTGACATGCCTCGCAGAATCACCCGATGGGTGCGAACTCGCCGACCGCAGATACGATTTGCCCAACACTCGGGTGACCGCGCCGAGTTGGGTCAGGAGAACGCGGGCTCCGCGCACCGCGCGCGCTCGCGTGCCGACACCGAGACGATCACGTCCCGCAGTCCTTCGACATACCGCCGCACGTTCTTGTACGCGATGTCGGTGTCCGGGTAGCGGCAGGCGAACCACAGTCCCTCGTGCAGCCGGTTGACCCAGGCGCACACCTGGTCGCCGTACGACACCCGGATCAGCCCGTACGCCTTCTTCTCGGTCCAGCCCGCCGAACCGGGAATGAGGCGGGCGTCCACATACGAGATGATGGAATACATGTCGGGCGAGGTCGGCCGGAAGTCCGTGCCGAGCAGGCGCAGTACGCGCGCCAGCGGAATGCGCGCCAGCGACCGGTTGGCCCGCAGCTCGGCGCGGACCGAGCGGAGCGCGCCCTCCAGGTCCCGCGCGGCGGGCACCTCGATCGGCGCGCCGCCGACGTACCAGCCCACGGAGTCCGACCACTCGGACTTCAGCCGGGTGTGGAACGGCACGACCGTGCGGTAGACCGGCTGCCCGCCGAGGTCGTGGACGATCAGACTGGTCGCGGCCAGGATGCCCACGAGGCTGCCGCCGTAGGGCCGGCAGTGCGCCTCGAACGCGGCGGCGGTGTCCGCGTCGACGAGCGGCTCGCACACCAGCTTCTGGGCGGGAAGTTCGCCACCGGCTCGCAGACCGAGGTCGACGGGGAACTCCGGAAGCCTGCCGTCGCACCGGTCGATGAACTCCCGCCATCGCGCGACGATGGCGTGGGTGTCGTCGATGCCGTCCGCGTTCGCCCGCTCCTGCTCGCAGAAGTCGACGTAACTTCCCACGGAGGCATCGGCGACGGGCCGTCCGGTCGCTCCCGCCGCGTACAGGTCGTGGATCTCGTCCGGGATGCGGTGCAGGGAGTAGGCGTCGACATTGGTGTGGTCGAAGGCCATGTACACGCTGGTGGAGTCGTCGCGAACGACCGCCGCGTAGATGAGGTTCGGCCAGCCGAGCGCGTCCGCCGCGGCGTCGAATCGGTCCTGCAGATACCGGACCAGCGCCCCCGTGTCGGCGAAGTCGCCGACCACCTCGCGGTGCAGCGACACGTCGTTCTCGTCGAGAGTGAACCGCTGCATGTCGTCGCCGGCCCACCGGAAGCCGCTGCGCAGCGTCTCGTGGCGCAACGTCCAGCCGCGCAAGGCGCGTTCCAGCGCGTCGAGGTCTGCCCGGCCCGGCAGGTCGAACGCCGTGCCGAGCCAGGTCGGTACGAACAGCCCGTCCTCCCGCACCGACCGGGCCGTCCTGATGTGCGACTCCTGGATGTACGCCGGAGGTCGCGGATCCGGTGGCAGTGCCACCGCGGCCGCCACGGTCGCCGGGCTGAACCTCCACTCGACGAGCCGTCCGGGCCGGACCTCGCAGCGCTGGATGTCAGAAATTCGCACGGTGGCGTCTCCTTCGCAGAAGACACCAGCTTGATCAAGGGGGAGCCGTACGCGAGCGGTGGCCGATGTGTCGTCGGCATTTCAGCGGGACGTGTGACGCCTCGAACGGGGAAGCGATCCCCCTCGATCGAGCCGGCCGGCCGGCTCAGGACAGCCACTGCTTCCACACGGAGGGGTGGTCGTCCACCCACTTCTTCGCCGCCTCCTGGGGCGACAGCTTCTGGTCGGCGATCATCAGGGACACCTCGTTCTGGTCCCGCGTGGTCCACCTGAACTTCTTCAGGAAGGCCGCGGCCTTGCCGCCCGACTTCGCGAAGTCCGCGTTGAGGTACTTCTGCAGCGGGGTGTGCGGGTAGGAGCAGGCGACCTTCGCCGCGTCCGCGTCGCAGCCCTCCTTGTACGGCGGCAGCTTCACCTCCGTCATGGGGACCTTCTCGAACAGCCACTGCGGTGTGTACCAGTACGTCAGGAAGGGCTTCTTCTCCTTGGCGAACTGCTTCATCTGCGTGATCTGCGCCGCCTCGGAACCGGCGAAGACCACCTGGTAGTTGAGTTTCAGGTTCTTCACCAGCGCCTTGTCGTTGGTGACGTAGGACGGGGAGCCGTCCATCAGCTGGCCCCTGCCGCCGCTCTCCGCGGTGCGGAAGAGGGAGGCGTACTTGTTCAGGTTCCGCCAGTCGGTGATGTCCGGGTGCTGTTTGACGAGGTAGGTCGGCACGAACCAGCCGATGTGGCCGGTCACGCCGAGGTCGCCGCCCCGCGCGATCGTCTTCTTGTCCTCGACGTACCGCTTCTCCTGGTCCGGGTGGCCCCAGTCCTCCAGGATCGCGTCGACCCGGCCCTGGCTGAGCGCGTCCCAGGCGGGCACCTCGTCGACCTGGACGGTGTCCACGCGGTAGCCCAGCTCGTGCTCCAGCAGGTACTGGGCGACGGCCACGTTGGACTGGGCGCCCACCCAGGACTGCACGGACAGGGTGACGGTCTTCGCGCCCTGGACGCCGGCGAACGGGCTGGCCTGCCTGGTCATGTCGGCGGCGCCGCAGCCCGTGGTCAGGGCCAGGACGGCGAGGGCGGCCGGAAGGGTCGTACGAAGGCGCATGTCAGGCTCCCTTCTCCGTGCGGCGCCCGGTGGGCTGGGTCACGCGGTCGAGCATCAGGCCGAGGCAGACGATCGCGGCGCCGGCCACCAGGCCGGTCGCCAGGTCTCCCTGGGCGAGGCCGAAGGCGACGTTGTAGCCGAGGGCGCCGCCGCCGACCAGGCCGCCGATGATGACGACGGCCAGGACCAGGACCACGCCCTGGTTGACCGCGAGCAGCAACGAGCGCCGGGCGAGCGGCAGTTGCACCTGCCACAGCTGCTGGCGGCCGGTGGCGCCGAGCGAGCGCGCCGACTCCAGCGCCGCCGGGTCGACCTGGCGCAGGCCCTGCGCGGTGATCCGGACGACCGCCGGAAGGGCGTAGACGACGGCCGCCGCGACGGCGGGGGCACGGCCGACGCCGAACAGGGCGACCACCGGGATCAGGTACACGAACTGCGGCATCGTCTGGAAGACGTCCAGGACCGGGCGCAGGGCGCGCTCCAGACGGTCGCTGCGGGCCGCGGCGATGCCCGTCGCGAAGCCGAGGAGGAGGGTGACGGCGACGGCGGCCAGCACCTGGGAGAGGGTGTCCAGGGCCGGCTCCCACACGCCGAGCACGCCGATCGCGGCCATGGCGAGGACGGCGGTCAGCGCGGTGCGCCAGGTGCCGATCAGCCAGGCCAGCGCGGCGACGATCAGCAGCACCGACCACCAGGGCAGCCACTGCAGACCGGAGCGGACCGGGTCCAGGATCCAGGTGGTGAAGTGGCCCGCCCAGTCCGCGGTGCCGCCGACGACGGGGACGCCGGAGTAGAGGTGGCCGGTCATCCAGTCGACGGCGCGGTTGACCGGCTCGGCGATGTCCACGCTCCAGCCGGAGGGCCAGTTCAGGCTGCCGAGCAGCCGGGTGGCCAGGGCGACCGCCACGGTGGCGGCGAGGGCGTACGGCCAGCCGATGGTCCGCGACCGCCCGGCCTCGGCGGACCCCGCCGCCGCGGTCACGCGGTCCAGGACCACCGCGAGCAGCACGATGGGGATGCCGGCCGCGAGGGCCTGGCCGACGTCCACGGAGGCGAGGGCCTGGTAGACGCGGTCGCCGAGGCCGCCGGCGCCGATCACGGAGGCGATCACGGCCATGGACAGCGCCATCATGATCGTCTGGTTGAGACCGAGGAGGAGCTCCCCCCGGGCCAGTGGGATGCGGGCGGTCAGCAGCCGCTGGCGGCGGGTCGCGCCGAGCGACTCCACGGCCTCCAGGACCTCGGGGTCGGCGCCCCGCAGGCCGAGCGCGGTGAGGCGGGCCATCGGCGGGGCGGCGTAGACGACGGTGGCGAGCACGGCCGCGGGGACGCCGATGCCGAAGACCAGGACGACGGGGAGGAGGTAGGCGAAGGCCGGGAGCACCTGCATCGTGTCGAGGACCGGGCGCAGGGCGCGGTCTAGGCGGTCGGACAGGCCGGCGCCGAGCCCGAGGACCGCTCCGACGGCCACGGAGACGAGGACGGCCACCACCATCAGCGCGAGGGTCTGCATGGTGGGCACCCACATGCCGAGGGCGCCGCAGGCCAGGAACGCGAGCGCCGTGCCGGCCGCCAGACGGACGCCGGCCAGGCGCCAGGCGACGAGGGCGCCGAGCGCCGTGACGCCGGCCCAGCCGGCGGCGAGCAGCGTGACGTAGACGGCGCGGACGGACAGCACGACGGCGTAGCTGATGTAGCCGAAGAAGTACAGGAACAGCGGGTGGCTGTCGCGGTGGTCGATGACCCAGTCGCTCGCCCCGGTGAGGGGCTTGTCCAGGCTCACGGTGAGGTTGTGCGGCCAGGGTCCGCCGTGGAGCAGGGGCAGCAGTACGGCGGTGACGAGCGCGAGCAGGAGGAGCTTGCCCGCGGTGCGGCTCTTCAGCAGGCTGGGGGCGCCCGCACGGGAGGTCGGGACGGTGAGCGTTGCCATCAGACGGCCTCCGGGCTGGTCCGGGGGCGCGGGGGCGTCGCCGTGGCGGCCACGCCGGCCACGACGTCGAGCAGTTGCTCGTGCCCCACCACGCCCAGGCAGCGGCCCCGGTCCATCACGCGCGCCGGACGGCCGGCGCGGGCCACCGCCTCGATGGCCTCGGAGACCGTGGCGCCCGGAGCGACCGCGGGGCCCTCCGCCGCCTCTCCGGGGGCGGCCGGGCGCATGGCCGTACGGCACGTCACGACCTGCTCGCGCGGAACGTCCCGGACGAACGCGCGCACGTAGTCGTCCGCCGGAGCGCCCACGATCTGCTCCGGCGTGCCCAGCTGGACCACCCGGCCGTCGCGCATGAGGGCGATGCGGTCGCCGAGTCTGAGGGCCTCGGCGAGGTCGTGGGTGATGAAGACCATCGTGCGGCCCTCCTCACGGTGCAGGCGGGCCACCTCGTCCTGCATGTCGCGGCGGATGAGGGGGTCGAGGGCGCTGAACGGCTCGTCGAACAGCAGCACCTCGGGGTCGACCGCGAGCGCCCGTGCGAGGCCCACGCGCTGGCGCTGGCCGCCGGAGAGCTGGCCGGGGCGGCGCCTCTCCATGCCCTCCAGACCGACCTTCGCGACGATCTCGGCGGCGCGCTCGCGCCGCTCGGACCGGCCGACGCCCTGGATCTCCAGGCCGTAGGCGACGTTGTCGAGGACGGTGCGGTGCGGGAGCAGGCCGAAGTGCTGGAAGACCATCGCGGCGCGGTGGCGGCGCAGTTCGCGCAGCCGGGCCCGGTCCATGGCGCGGACGTCCTCGCCGTCGATGGCGATCGTGCCGGCGGTGGGTTCGACGAGGCGGGTGAGGCAGCGGACCAGGGTGGACTTGCCCGAGCCGGACAGCCCCATCACCACGAAGACCTCGTTCTTGCGGACGTCGAAGGAGACGTCCCGGACGGCGGCCGTGCAGCCGGTGCGCGAGCGCAGCTCGGCGGGGCCGAGGGCGCTGAGCTCCGGGTCGGTGGGGACGCGTTCGGGCTTGGGCCCGAAGACCTTCCACAGGCCGGACACCGAGAAGACGGGCGCCTCGGCGGTGGACGGTTTGCGGGTGGGGACGGTGGGAGTCATCGGGTCTCGCCTCCGATCAGGTCGACGGCCTTCTCCCCGACCATGAGCACCCCGATCATCGGGTTGACGGCGGTCATGGTCGGGAAGACGGACGCGTCGGCGATGCGAATGCCGTCCAGACCGCGAATCCTCAACTCGGGGTCCACTACGGCCAGTTCGTCGTCGGCGGCGCCCATCCTGCAGGTGCCGGCCGGGTGGTAGACGGTGTGCGCGGCCCTGCGCGCGTACTCGCTCAGCTCGGCCTCGCCGGTGATCTGCGGGCCGGGGCACACCTCGCGCTTGAGCCAGCTCGCGAGCGGCTCCGTCTTCGCGATCTCGCGGGCGATGCGGATGCCGTCGACGAGGGTGCGGCCGTCGTAGTCGTCCTCGTCGGTGAAGTACCGGAAGTCCAGGGCGGGCTTGACGGCCGGGTCGGCGCTGGTGAGGTACAGCCGGCCGCGGGACTTCGGCTTGGGGATGTTGGGGGTCATCGAGACGCCGTACGGAGGGCGTTCGTAGCCGAGGCGCTCCGGGTTGTCCGTGAAGGGGATCTGGTAGAAGTGGAACATCAGGTCCGGGCCCGCGTGTTCGGGGTCGCGGCGCACGAACAGGCCCGCGTCGGAGTCCATCGCGGAGTTCTCCGGGATCGGGCCGTGGGTCTCCCAGACGATGACCGACTCGGGGTGGTCGAGCAGGTTCTCGCCGACGCCCGGCAGGTGGTGCACGACGGGGATGCCGAGCGCCTCGAGGTCCTGGCGCGGGCCGATGCCCGAGTGGAGGAGCAGGCGCGGGGAGTCGACGGCGCCCGCGCACAGCACCACCTCGCTCCGGGCCCGTATCAGCAGCTCCTCGCCGTCCTTGGTGCGCACGTGGACGCCCTCGGCGCGGGTGCCGTCCAGGTGCAGCCGGTGGGCCCAGGTCTCCAGGAACAGGTGCAGGTTGGGCCGCTCGTCCAGCACCGGGTGCAGGTAGGCCACGGAGGCGGAGGAGCGCTTGTTGTTCTCCGGGTGGTAGGCGAGGTCGAAGAAGCCGACGCCCTCGGTGAACGGCTCGCGGTTGAAGCCCTCGACGCGGGGTACCCCGAGCGCGGCCTGGGCGGCGTCGACGAAGTCGCGGGCGATGGCGTTCCGGTCCTTCTCGTCGACGGAGACGATGTTGTTCTTCAGCCGGGCGAAGTAGGCCTCCATGGGGACGGCGCCCCAGCCCCGGGCGCCGGCGGCCTCCCATTCGTCCCAGTCGGAGGGCAGCGGCTTGAACGAGATGAGGGTGTTGTGCGAGGAGCAGCCGCCGAGGACGCGGGCGCGGCTGTGCCGGATGTGGGAGTTGCCGCGCGGCTGTTCGGTGGTCGGGTAGTCGTAGTCGAGGTCGCCGCCGAGCAGGCCCATCCAGCGGCGCAGGGTGAGGACGTCCTCGCGGCCGATGTCGCTCGGGCCGCCCTCGATGACGGCGACGGTGACGTCGGGGTTCTCGGTGAGGCGGGAGGCGATGACGGAGCCTGCGGTGCCGCCGCCGATGACGACGTAGTCGTAGACGTGGGTGGTCTCGGGCATGGGGGTGCTACTCCAGGGGTGGTGAGAGGGACGGGCTCAGCCGGCGAACCAGCGCACCGGCTTCGGCGCGAGGTTCTGGTAGACGTGCTTGGTCTCGCGGTACTCGGCGAGCCCGGTGGGCCCCAGCTCGCGGCCGGTGCCGCTCCTGCCGAAGCCGCCCCACTCCGCCTGCGGCAGGTAGGGGTGGAAGTCGTTGATCCAGACGGTGCCGTGGCGCAGGCGGGCCGCGACCCGGCGGGCCCGTGCGGTGTCCGCGCTCCAGACGGCGCCGGCCAGGCCGTACTCGGTGTCGTTGGCGAGGCGGACCGCCTCGTCCTCGGTGCGGAAGGTCTCGACGGTGAGGACCGGGCCGAACACCTCCTCGCGGACGACCCTCATCCCGCGATGGCAGGCGTCGAGGACGGTCGGCTCGTAGAAGTAGCCCGTCTCCGGGCGGACTTCGGCGGGCGCGGGGCGCTTGCCGCCGCAGCGCAGGATCGCGCCCTCCGCCAGCGCGGAGGCGACGTACGCCTCGACCTTGGCGCGCTGCTGCTCGGAGACGAGCGGGCCGCACTCGACGCCGTCCTCGGTGCCGCGGCCGAGGCGGATGCGGCTCGCGCGGCGGGCGAGTTCGGTCACGAAGCGGTCCCGCACCGATTCCTCGACGATGAGGCGGCCGCCTGCCGAGCAGACCTGGCCGCTGTGGATGAAGGCCGCGTTGAGGGCCTGGTCCACGGCGGTGTCGAAGCCCTCCTCGGTGGCGCAGGCGTCGGCGAACACCACGTTGGGGTTCTTGCCGCCGAGTTCGAGGGCGACCTTCTTCACGGTGGGCGCGGCGGCCTGGGCGACCTTGGTGCCGCTGGCCAGGCCGCCGGTGAAGGAGACCAGGTCGACGTCGGGGTGCTCGGCGAGCCGGGCGCCGACGGTGTGGCCGGGGCCGGTGACGAGGTTGGCGACGCCGGCGGGCAGGCCGGCCTCGGCGAGCAGCTCGATCAGCGCGACGGTGGTCATCGGGGTGATCTCACTGGGCTTGATCACGAAGGTGTTGCCGGCCGCGAGCGCCGGGGCGATCTTCCAGCTGGCCTGGAGCAGCGGGTAGTTCCAGGGGGTGATCAGCGCGCAGACACCGACCGGCTCGTGCACGACGACGCTGTGGATGTCGGGCGAGCCCGCGTCGACGACCCGGCCGGGGGCCTCCGCGGCGACCAGGTCGGCGAAGTAGCGGAAGGCGTCGGCGACACAGTCGATGTCGATGCGGCCCTCCTCGACGGTCTTGCCCGCGTCCCGGCTCTCCAGCAGTCCGAGCCGCTCGCGGTCGCGTACGAGGAGGCCGGCGACGCGGCGCAGCAGCGCGGCGCGGTCGGCGACCGGGGTGTGCGGCCAGGGGCCGTGGTCGAAGGCCTCGCGGGCGGCGGTCACCGCGCGCTCCGCGTCCTTCTCGTCACCCTCGGCGACCACGGCGAACGGCCGGGCGTCCGCGGGATCGAGGATCTCCCGGGTCGCCCCGGAGACCGCTGCCAGCCACTCGCCTCCCGCGTGGATGGTCGCCTGGGGCTGCCGTTCCGTTCTGTCCGCCATGATCGGTGTTGCCTTCCGTTCCTGTTCCGTGCCCCGAGGGCACACGGGTGACCCGGTCAGGGACCGTGGCCGCCTGCCCAGGGCTCCTGGCCGGCATGCGGAATCGGGGGGCGAAAGTGCGCGGCGTCACGCACAGCGCGGTTCATAACGGACAGAAACGGTGATCCGAGGCGCTGCGCTCAGTCCATGGGCGCGTCACAGGACGTGTTGGGCGGGCAGAACCCGGACAGCGCGGTGTCGAGGAGCTTCAGTTCGTCGTCGCGGCCGTCCCGGTCGGGTCCGTAGGCGGCGATGGCGTAGATCCGCCCGTCCACGGCCGTGAAGCGCTCGTCGTAGACGTGCCAGGTGCCGACGTCCGGTTCGCCCCTGATGCTGTCGGCCAGGTACTCCAGGCGTGCGCCGGAGACGTCGCCCTGGTCGAGGTCGATCAGGGAGAGCTTGCGGAAGCCCGGCGGCTTGGGGGTCTGGTCGGACAGGTACAGGTCGAACGACTCGTCGGGGGACGCCTCGGCGACCTGGTAGATCTGCAGCCGGTGCTCCTTGTCGGGGCTGCGGTAGTCGACGACGTCGATGCCGTAGGACGAGGGCACCGTGGACCGCGTCCAGCCCCTGGGGCGGGCGATGCGGAAGCCCTCCTCGTCGTCGTACGACTGCCAGTCCGCGGGCAGCGGGCTCGCCGGGGCGGAGGGCGAGGCCGTGTCGTCGGTGGGGGCCGGGGAGCCGGAGGCAGCGCCGCTCGGCGCCGGGGAGCCCGAGAGCAGGGAGGGGCTCGGCGAGTTGCCGGCCCGGTCCGGCCGGTGGTGCCCCGTGCCGACCACGAGGGTGAGGACGAGACTGACGGCGACACCGACCACGGCCGCCCCCACGACGACGGTCCAGACCGTTCTGCGGCTGAGCCCGCCCCCGGACGCGGGCGGAGCATC
>NZ_JBLEBI010000146.1:0-17613 GCF_047340315.1 Streptomyces sp. AF1A | reverse complement strand
CCCCGCAGCTCGCGGCCACGCTCTACGGCTCGCTCGCGGCCGGCGACGAGCGTCCGGCCGGGGCCTGGCACGCCGAGTGGGAGCCGCTGCGCGAACTGCTGCGGCTGACCGGCGGCGCCGCCCGCGACGCGGCCGAACTCGCGGAGGGGCTGCGCGTGCACCCGGCCGCCATGCGCCGGAACCTGGACGCCACGCGCGGGCTGATCGTCTCCGAGCGGCTGTCCGCGGCGCTGGCTCCCCGCCTGGGCCGGGCCCGGGCCCGGGAACTGCTCACCGGACTCGCCCGCCGTGCGCACGCCGAGAGGCGTCCGCTCGGCGAACTGCTCGCCGAGCAGCCGGAGTTGACGGACGTAGAGCTCGGCGGCCTCGGCGACCTCACCGACCCCGCCCGCTACACCGGCTTCGCCGGTGTCCTCACCGACCGCGCCCTGGAGCGACGTTGACCGACACACTCCTCAACCACCGTGCCGAAGGCCCGGCCTCCGCTCCCCCGCTGCTGCTCGGGCCGTCCCTCGGCACCTCCCTCGCCCTGTGGGACCAGGTGGCGCCCGAGCTGTCCACCAGCCATCGGGTCGTCCGCTGGGATCTGCCCGGACACGGGGGTTCGGCGGCGGACCTGATCGGGCCCGGGGCGACCGTCGGGGATCTGGCCGGGCTGGTGCTGCGGCTCGCCGACGCGCTGGGCATCGAACGGTTCGCCTACGCCGGCGTGTCGCTCGGCGGGGCGGTCGGCCTGTACCTGGCCGTGCACCACCCCGAGCGGCTGTCCGCCCTCTCGGTGATCTGCTCCTCCGCCCACTTCGGCGGCGAGGCGCCCTGGCGGGAGCGCGCGGAGCGGGTGCGCCGTGAGGGCCTGGAGAAGCTGGCACAGAGCGCCGACGCGCGCTGGTTCACCCCCGGGTTCACCGTGCCGCGACTGGTTCGCGACCATCGCGAGACCGCCCCGGAGGCGTACGCCGCCTGCTGCGACGCGCTGGCCGCGTTCGACCTGCGCGACCGGCTCGGCGACATCGCCGTACCGACCCTGCTCGTGGCGGGCCGGCACGATCCGGCGACGCCTCCCGCGCATCTGCGGGAGATCGCGGACGCGGTGCCGTCCTCGGCTCTGGTCGAGCTGCCGGGGGCCTCCCATCTGGCGCCGGCCGAGTGCCCGCAGGCCGTGCTGACCGCCCTGCGCACCCACCTCGACGGGCCGCCGGCGAGCGGGATGGCGGTGCGCCGCGCGGTGCTGGGCGACGCGCACGTGGACCGGGCGCAGGCCCGGCAGACCCCGTTCGCCGCCCGCTTCCAGGACTTCATCTCCCGCTACGCGTGGGGGGAGATCTGGACCGACCCGACGCTGTCGCGGCGCGAGCGCAGCATGATCACGCTGACGGCGCTGGTCGCGCACGGCCACTACGACGAGCTGGCCCTGCATGTGCGGGCGGCGCGGCGCAACGGGCTGACGCCGGAGGAGATCGGCGCGGTGCTGCTGCAGACGGCCGTGTACTGCGGGGTGCCCGCCGCCAACTCGGCGTTCGCCACGGCCCAGCGGGTCCTCGCCGAGGAGCCCGGGCAAGGATGACCCTGCCGGTCGTAGCCTCAGCAGTGACTCCTCGTGGCGCCGGGCCGGGCCTAGGGTGACGGTATGTCGACTGTTCTGATCACCGGCGCCACCTCCGGGCTCGGCCGTTACGTCGCCTTCGAACTGGTCCGCTCCGGTCATGTCGTCCTGGCCCACGGGCGCGACCGTGCGCGCACCGAGCAGCTGGTGCGCGAACTGCGCACGGAGGGCGAGGCGGAGGGGTTCGTCGCCGACCTGGCCCGGCTGGCCGAGGTGCGCGAGCTGGGCGCCCGGGTCGCCGAGGCCCGTCCCGAGCTGGAGGTGCTGATCAACAACGCCGGGGTCGGCTTCGGCACGCCCGGCTCCGGCCGTGAACTGAGCGCCGACGGGCACGAACTGCGGCTCGCCGTGAACTACCTCGCGCCCGTGGCCCTGACCCGGGCACTGCTGCCGGTGCTGCGGGCCAACGCGCCCGCCCGGATCGTCAACGTCGGCTCCGCCGGCCAGGAGCCGGTCGACTTCACCGACCCGGAGCTCACCCGCGGCTACAGCGGCAAGGCGGCGTACCGGCGCAGCAAGTTCGCGCTCGCCGCGCACACGTTCACGCTGGCCGAGAAGCTGGTGGGCAGCGGGGTCTCGGTCAACGTGCTGCACCCGGCCACCTTCATGGACACCGCGATGGTCCGCGACGGCGGGATCATCCCCTGGAACTCCGTCGCCGACGGGGCGCCGGGCGTGCTGGCCCTGGCCACGCAGGACCTGGGCAGCGGCGGCTACTTCGACGGGACCCGGCCTGCCCGCGCCCACGAGGACGCGTACGACCCGGAGGTCCGCAAGCGGCTGTCGGCGGTCACCGACCAGCTGCTCGCGCTGTGAGACCACCGGCCCGCTACCGCACCCGCAGCGCCTCCAGCGCCTGACGCCCCTGCGCCACCAGCCCGTCCGCCCCGCAGGACCGGGCCAGGTCGAGCCCCCGGTGCAACTCGGCGACGGAGCCCGCGGCGATGCCGTGCTCGATGCGGGCGGCCGCGTGTTCGTACTGGCACGGGGAGGCTTCCAGGTAGGTGACGGCCCGGGCGGCGAGCCGGACCGCACGCTGCCCGGTCTCCAGGGCGGCGGCGCAGCGCAGGGCCTCGCCGATCGCGGTGTCCGTGCCGAAGCGCTCGGCCTGCCGGCGGGCGTCGGCGGCGAGTTGTGCGGCGCGGGCCGGGTCCTGGTCGGCGAGGGCCTTGGCGAGATCGATCGACCAGGGCGCGAGGACGGGGTTGTGACCGCCGCGTGAGACGGCGGTCTTCTCGGCGGCCTCCAGTTCGCCGATGCCCTCCTCGGCGCGGCCGACGGCGAGCAGCAGCCGGCCGCGCACGGAGCGGATGTCGGGCAGCACGATCGTGGAGGGGTAGGGCGGGGCGAAGCCGTACTGTTCGGCGGCGGCCCAGGCCTCCTCGACGCGGCCGCGGGCGAGCAGGGTGTCGACGAGTCCGCAGCTGGCGGACCAGTACAGCGGCAGGCGGCGGCCGACGCGTTCGGCCAGGGCAAGGGCCTCGCGCAGGGCGGCCTCGGCGTCCCTCAGACGGCCCTGCCTGCGGTAGGCGAGACCGAGGAAGGCGTTGGCCAGGGAGAGGTGGCCGCCCCGCCAGCCGGCACCGGTGTAGACGCGCAGGGCCTCGGCGAAGAGGCTCTCGGCGCGGTCGAGCCGGTCGGCGTAGGTGTACGCGCTGCCGAGCATCATCAGCAGTTCGATGCCCCACTCGGGGTCGGTCCAGCCGAGGCCGGGCGCGAGGCGGCCGTTGACGAGGGCCCGGTCGCACAGGTCGAGGACCTCGGCGGCGCTCTCGCCGTGGGTCATGGCGTCGAAGCCACGCAGGATCAGCAGGGCGCGCTCGGCGTTGTCGCGTCCGGTGCAGGTGCCGGCGAGTTCGGCCAGCCGCCGGGAGCGGGCCGGGGAGACGGTCTCGCCGTGGATGCCCTCCCACATGAACTGCACGGCCTGCAGCCGTAGACGGACCGGGCCGGGTTCGTGCCGCGCCGCCTCGGCCTCGACGGTGCGCACCGCCTCCTCCAGCTGGTCGTTGTGGAGCAGCGCCTGGGAGAGGCGGACGACCGCGTCGATGCGCCGCTCGCCGTCGAGGCCGGGCATGCCGAGCGCGTACTGCAGGTGGTCGATGGTGACGGCGGGCGCGGTGAGCAGGGTGGCGCAGCCCAGTTCGTAGAGGACGTGCGCGTGCACTTCGGGGCGCGGTGGTTCGGCGAGGGCGCGTTCCAGGCAGATCCGGGCCGCGTCGGGCGCGCCGACGGCGAGGTGTTCGCGGGCTGCCTCGCGCAGCTGCTCGACGAGTTCCTCGTCGTCGTCCGGGTGCACCTTGAGCAGGTGCCGGGCGGCCTCGGCGGCGCCGCGCCCCATCTCGGTGATGATCTGGGCGGCGACGCCGTGCATGGCGGTGCACACGGCCGCCGGGATGGAGTGGTAGACGGCGCTGGCGATGAGCGGGTGCACGAACTCCAGCTCGCCGTCCTCGCCTTCGGAGCCGGCGGCCGGGTCGGGCGCGGTGAGGATGCGGGCGTTGCGGAGGAGTTCGGCGCAGGTGCGCGCGACGTCGTCGTCCATGGTGGCGAGCCGGGCGACCATGTCGACGGTGATGCCGGCGCCGAGGATGGCGGCGGCCCAGGCGAACCTGGTGGCCTCCAGGCCGAGGCCCGTGAGCCGGTCGACGAGTCCGCCGCCGCGGGCCGCGCGGTTGAGGGCGCGCAGTTCCCCGGCGTGGGCCTCGACGGGCTGCAGCTCGCTCTCCTGCACCCTGGCGAGCAGTTCGACGGCCTCGTAGGGGTTCCCGGCGGTGACCGCCCAGACCTCGCGGCAGAAGGCGTCGTCGGCGTGCCCGCCGAGGGTGGTGCGGGTGAGTCCGGCCGCGGCGTCGGGGGTGAGGGCGCGGAGGTTGCCGACGGGGCGGCCCGCGGCGGCGGCGACCGCCTCGAGGTGGCGGGCGCTGTCCCCGCCGACCTCGCCGGGGCGGCGGGTGACCACGACGAGGACGGCCACGTCGTCCAGGCGCCCGGTGAACGCGGCGAGCCAGCGCAGGGTCTCCTGGTCGGCCCAGTGCGCGTCGTCGATCAGCAGCACGAGCGGCCACTCGCGGCGGGCCAGCCGGCGCACCGCCGCGACGAGGCCGTCGCACACGTACTGCGGGTCGGCGCTGCGCTCCTGCGGATCGGCTATCCCGAGGGCGGGACCGGCGATGTCGTACCAGTCGCCGAGGTATTCGCGGGCCTCCTCGGGCAGTAAGGACAGCAGGGCGGGCTGGAACAGCTGCCGTACGACGTTGAACGGCACGGACTTCAGGGTCTCGGCGCCGCGCGCGGACCACACGGTGCAGCCACGGCGTTCGGCGATGCGGCGCGTCTCGGCCAGCAGCGCGGTCTTGCCGAGTCCGGCCTCACCCCGGAAGATGAGGAGGCTGCCCGCGGACGACTGGTCGGCGCACAGGGCGTCGAGCGCCGCTGCGACGGTGGCGATCTCCGCGTCCCGCTCCCACAGGGAAGCCACGGCGGCCGCCGGCGGCCGTCCCTCCGTCATCCCGTTACCTCCCCAGGTCGCCCGAATGACGTACAGACCACGAGCGTAGCCGTCCGAGGAACGGTGCGGCGGGCGCTACGGGCACCTGTTGCCCCGCCGGGTGAAAGAGACGGCAGCCAGGCGACGCACCCCCGGCCGGACCAGCCGCTCGGCAGCGGACGGGCCCGGGAGGCAGGCATCCGCCCCGTCGGCCGCGGCGGTCGGACCGGCGGGGCCGGTGCGGGGCACAGGGGTGCTGCGGGCGAAGAAATCACGGGGTGAAATGTCTGCCCGTGCGGGATTGGCGCCGGATCTTCTCATCCCGCTTTCACGGTTGCCTCATACGGTGGGGACATGACGCAGGTGACTCCCCCCGGGTGGTACCCCGACCCCGGGCAGACGAACGACGGTCCGCCCACCGAACGCTGGTGGGACGGCAAGGCCTGGACGGACCAGACCCGCCCCGCCGGGACGGCCGCCACGTGGGGTCCCCCGACGCAGCCGCCGGCGCCCGGCGGCGGCCCGCAGCCGGGCGGCCCGGCGCCGTATCCGGCCCCGGCGTACGGCGCGTACCCGGGGTACTCCGGTTACCCGTCGTATCCCGCTCCCCCGTCGGCACCCCGGCGCGGTCTGCGCACCGGCATAGCCGTCGCGGTGGCGGCCGCGGTACTGGCGAGCATCGGGGTCGGCGTGTACGCCCTCACCGCGGGCGACGGCGGCAGCGACCGGGCCGGGTCGCGGCAGGGGCCGGGCAGCGGGCAGGACGGCGGCGGGCCCGGCGGAGGTTCCGGCGGCTCCGGCGCGCCCTCGCCGAACCAGTCCGGGGCGCCCAAGGTCAAGGGCGGCGGCACGGTGCCGGACCCGGTCAACGGGATCAGCCTGCCGGTGCCGAAGGGCTGGACCGGCCAGACGATCAGCGTCGGCGCGCAGGTGACCTCCGACGACTCCTACAAGTGCCCGGGCAACAGCGCCCAGACGTGCACCGCGGGCGGCGCCTACACGGCCCCGGCACTGGCGCTGGGCATCGACGGCACCACCGCGGAGGAGGTCGCCAAGGCCGACATCGCGGCCAACGCGAAGGAGTCCTACGGCGGCGACACCTACGGCAGTATCACCTCGCACCAGGTGCTGGCCTCCCAGGCGGTGACGGTGGCCGGGCAGAAGGGCTACCTGGTGCGCTGGAAGGCGGTCACCAGCAAGGGCGCCGACGGCCTGGTCGAGTCGGTCGCCTTCCCCTCGCCGAACGACGCCGGGCAGCTGGTGGTGGTGCGCTTCGGCATCGACGTCGGGCAGTCGACCTCGGTCATCGACCAGATCCTCAAGGGAATCAAGGTCTCGTCCGGCGGCGACGGACAGAGCGTCTGACCGCGTGATGCGGCCGGGCGGGGTTCCTCTCCGCTCAAAGGGAACCCCACCCGGCCGAGGGCGCGCCGCCCCCGTCCCCACGGTGCGGCGCGGTCAGGTCGCCGTCCGGTCATCCCGGGAACGGCGGCCTGGGTCTCATGTCAGTCCGAGCGCGGGCAGCACGATGGCCTCCACGAACCGGACGAGGTAGTCGGCGTCGGCGTACTGGCCGGAGAGCATCGGCCGGATGCGCAGGACGCCGAACATCACCGCGGGGACGTAGTCCAGCGCCGGATGGTCCGCGGGGATCTCGCCCCGCGCCACGCCCCGGGCGAGGATCTCCTGGAGCGCGGCGATCTCCGGGTGCACGAGCGCCTCGCGCAGCGCCTGGGCCAGCTCGTGGTCCGCGGTCACCGCGTGCCCGAGCGCCTGGAGCAGCTTGGTGTCCTTGCCGGACCAGTCGTCGGCGGTCCGCGCGGCCTGGCGCAGGTCCTCGGCGAGCGAGCCGGTGTCGATGCCGGCGAAGCGCACCCGCCGGTTGGCCCGGAGGGCCGCCGCGACGAACTGGGGCTTGGTCTTCCACTGCCGGTAGAGCGTGGACTTGCTGCAGCGCGTGCTGGCGGCAACGCCCTCCATGGTGACGGAGTCGTAGCCGCACTCGCGGATCTGTTCCAGCACGGCGTCGAAGAACTCCCGCTCACGCTCCGGCGTGATCTTGGAGCGGCGCGAGGCGGCGACTGATTCCGGTCCCTCGGCGGCCTGCGACGTCATGTGGCGCTTCTCCTCACTCGTGTAGGGCCGAATCGCTCGGGCCCCGCGGCCCGTTGCAGTCTCCCTCAGGCCGGGCTGCCGGCCCCTTCTCCAGTGTGTCGCACATCAATCGATACGTCAGTGTACCGGTACTCGACTGTATCGGTACACTGGCGTATCGGTACACTAACGTATCGGTACACTAACGTATCGGTACTTCGGCGTATCGATTACTTGTCACACAGTTCGTCAGCGAAGGGGCCGGGTGATGACTGCCCGAACCGAGCCCGCCGAGGCAGAAACGGAGCCGGACGCGCCCGCGCGCCCCGCACTGATACGCGAGTTTCTGCTGGTCGCCGGGCTCTTCCTGGTCTACAAGCTCGGTCGGCAGCTGGCCACCGGCCATACCGCCGAGGCGTACCACAACGCGCACCGCGTGTGGGACCTCGAACGGGCCGCGCACCTCCCGAACGAGACCGCCGTGCAGTCCGCACTGCTGCACGGCAGCACCGCCGTCCACCTGGCCAACGCCTACTACGCCAGCGTTCATTTCCCGGCCACGCTGGGCTTTCTCGTCTGGCTCTACCTCAAGCGGCCCGCCCACTACGTGTGGGCCCGGCGGGTGCTGGCCGTCGTCACCACGGCCGCCCTGGTGCTGCCCTTCACGTTTCCGCTGGCGCCCCCGCGGATGCTGACCGGGACCGGCCTGGTGGACACCGCCCGGATCTACGGCCCGGACGTGTACGGCCCGCCCTCCAGCGACCATCTGTCCAACCAGTTCGCGGCGATGCCGTCCCTGCACTTCGGCTGGGCGCTGATGGTGGCGATCGGTCTGATCGCGGCCACCCGGTCCCGCTGGCGCCTATTGTGGCTGCTGCACCCGCTGGTCACCCTGCTGGTGATCGTGGGCACGGCCAACCACTACTGGCTGGACACCATCGCCGCCGCGGCCATGCTGGGCGTCACGCTCGCGGTGATCCATCCGCCGCACCGGACCGTCACCACGGCGGGCCGCGGCACCGGCCGGCTCGCCCCGCGCGAGACCGTCCTGGCGGGAGCGGGCCGATGAGCACCGCCGCCCTGGCCGCCATCGCGCTGTCCCTCGTGTCGGCCGTCGCCTACGCCCTGGCCGCCGTCGCCCAGGAGCGCCTCGCCCGCTCCTCCGGCGCCGGCCTGCTGCGGCTGCTCGGCACCGGCTCCTGGTGGTCGGCGGTCGGCCTGAACGCGGCCGCCGCCCTGCTGCACGTCGTGGCCCTCAGGTACGGTCCGCTGACCGTCGTACAGCCGCTCGGTGCGCTCACCCTCGTCGCGGCCGTGCCGCTCGGCGCGCGGGCCGCCGGGAGGCCGGTGAGCGCGGTGGAGTGGCGCGGCACGGGCCTGACGCTGCTGGGTCTCGGTGCGCTGCTGATCACCGCCTCCGGGCCGGCGCCCGCACGGGTGCTGACCCTGACGGAGGCGCTCGCGGTCGCCGGTACGACCGCCGCCCTCATCGGCATGCTGTCCCGGCCCGGCGCCCGGCCCGGCCTGCGGCACGCCACCGCGTCCGGCTTCGCCTCGGGTGTCGCCTCCGCGCTCACCCAGACCGTGACCGTCGCCGCGACCGACCGCTCCGGACCGGCACTGAGCACCGAGGTCGTCGTGGTGGCCGTACTGGTCGCCGGGTTCGCCGTCGGCGGGCTGCTGCTGTCGCAGACGGCCTATCGCGGCGGCCTCGGCGCCCCGCTGGCCGTGGTCACCCTCGCCAACCCGGTGGCGGCCGCGCTGATCGGGATCACCCTGCTCGGACAGGGCCTCACGGGCGGGGCCGCCGGCGTGCTGCTGGCCCTGGCCGGGGCGGCCCTGGCCTCCTGGGGTGTGGTGCTCCTCACCCGGGTCACCGCCGCGCCCGCCCCGGCCGACGCCGACCACCCGGTGGCCGCGGTGCTCGCCCTGGAACCGGACACGGCCGCCGCCGAGCCGGCCCTGGTGCCGCGCCGGCCGGAGCAGCCGGGACACCTCACGGCGCTGTGACCACCGACGACGGCGGCCGGTGCGCGGGAGATCCGCGCGCACCGGCCGCCGTCGTCGTGCTCTGTGTGCCGGGTCCGCTCAGTTCCAGCCCCGCGAGTCCTGCTTGAGGGCGGTGTCGACGGTCAGGGCCGTCGCCACCACGAGGCTCAGCAGCGGCTCGGGCAGTTGGTAGTGGATCTGCAGGACGTAGTTGTCCGCGCTCGTGAACAGGGTCTTGGCGAGACCCTCCCAGGTCTTGGTGATCCGAGCGACCTCGTTGTCCGCGTGGTCGACGATGGCGAAGTTCCACGCCCGCCAGTTCTCCGCCTTGATCGCGCCGACCTGCTGGCCGTTCGCGTTCATCGCGAAGTTGATCTTCCCGATCATGTTCTGCTGGACGATCTCGCCGACCTGGGAGCCGTCCGGGCGGGTCACGATGACACGGGACTTGAAGATCTTCGCGGGCCGGGTCAGCAGCAGCAGCGGCTGGCCGTGGGCGTCGCGGATCTCCAGCTTGTGGGTCAGGAACTGGTCCCAGCTGGAGACGAACCGGAAGATCTTGCGCAGCACGCCCTGGCCGACCTCGGTGACCGAGCCGATCTCCCGGCCGTTCTGATCCATGACCTTGTACTCGTTGGTCAGCTCGATCAGCTTGGCCTTCTGGTTCACCACCAGAACGGGCTCGGTGAAGAGGGTGCCGCCGCCGGGGCCGCCGGACGCGACGCCGGCCTGCTGCTGCACCTGCCGCTGCACCTTCGGGTCGGCGCCCTGCTGGGGCGGCACCTGTGCCCCGGGCTGCTGCGGGGCCTGCTGACCCGTCTGCTGGGCCGGGTTGGTGTGCTCGGTCCACTGGGTGCCGTCCCAGTAGCGGAGCGTCTGGGGCGCCCCGTGCGGATCGGGGTACCAGCCTGCAGGAGTGTTCGATTGCGTGGTCACCGGGGCACACTACCCTGATCTGACCGGTACCTGCCCAGTCCCCGCGGAGCGGTGTTCATCGCCCGTTCACTCCGTGGCGATGGCCGGGTCGCTGACGCCGGGCCGGCCGTTCTCGACGTGCCCGGCGAAGCCGCGCAGGAAGGCCGGGTCGGCCTCCGCGGTGACGGTCAGGTCGTACCAGCGCCGGCTCCGCGCGAGGTGCGCGGTGTGCCGCACGGTCGCCCCGGGCCGCACCGTCACGGTGACCGGGCGGCCGCCGTAGCCGTCGGCGACCTTCAGCCTCGCCGTGCCGGACCCCTCGTTGGTGAAGGTGAGTTCGACGTCGTCGCCCGCGTGCCGGGCGGTCACCTCCGGACCCGCGACCTTGTTGCGGCCCTTGAAGACGCGCACGAAGCCGTTCGGGCCGTGCACGGCCAGGTCGTAGGAGCCGCCGGAGCAGGCCGAGTTCCAGGTGTCGGACAGGGTCTTTCCGGCCTCGGTGGTGTAGGTCCAGGGGCCGTCGGTGCGGTGGTTCGAGGTGACCAGGAAGGCCGCGCCCGCGTGCGCCCCCGAGGCGAACGTGAGCGTGAACGTCCCGGCCGCGGGGTCCGCCGAACCGTCCACCACCGGCGCGTACTTCAGCGGGCGGGTGGGCCGGTGGCCGCGCTCCTGCCGGGGCAGGGACGGGTTCGCGGGCGGCTTCGGCACGTAGTCGGGGTGGCGGTCGTGGTCCGGTGGCAGGTAGCCGGCCGTGGACGGCAGCGCGGCGGACCTGGTGTCCGTGCGGGAGAAGTCGAAGGCGCTGGTCAGGTCGCCGCAGACGGCCCGCCTCCAGGGCGAGATGTGGGGCTCGCGCACCCCGAAGCGGCGCTCGACGAAGCGGATGATCGAGGTGTGGTCGAAGGTCTCGGAGCAGACGTAACCGCCCTTGCTCCACGGGGAGACGACCAGCATCGGCACCCGCTGGCCGAGCCCGTAGGGGCCGGCGACATGGCTCGCGTCGCCCTTGAACAGGTCCGGCGCCGGGTCCACCGTCGACTTGCCCTGCGCGTCGGAGGCCGCCGGGAAGGGCGGGACGACGTGGTCGAAGAAGCCGTCGTTCTCGTCGTAGGTGATGAACAGCGCCGTCCTGCCCCACACCTCGGGGTTGGAGGTCAGCGCGTCCAGGACCTGGGAGACGTACCAGGCGCCGTAGTTCGCGGGCCAGTTGGGGTGCTCGGTGAAGGCCTCCGGCGCGACGATCCAGGAGACCTGCGGCAGCCCGCCCGCCGTGACATCGGCCTTCAGCTGGTCGAAGAAGCCCTCGCCCCGCTTGGCGTCGGTGCCGGTGCGGGCCTTGTCGTACAGGGGGTCGCCCGGCTCGGCGTCGCGGTACTGGTCGAAGTAGAGCAGCGAGTTGTCGCCGTAGTTGCCGCGGTAGGCGTCCTCGATCCAGCCCCAGCCGCCGTTCGCGTCCAGGCCGTCGCCGACGTCCTGGTAGATCTTCCAGGAGACCCCGGCCTTCTCCAGGCGCTCGGGGTACGTCGTCCAGCCGTAGCCCGCCTCGTCGTTGCCGAGGACCGGGCCGCCGCCCTGGCCGTCGTTGCCGGTGTACCCCGTCCACATGTAGTAGCGGTTGGGGTCGGTGGAGCCGATGAACGAGCAGTGGTAGGCGTCGCAGACGGTGAAGGCGTCCGCCAGGGCGTAGTGGAACGGGATGTCGTCCCGCGTCAGGTACGCCATCGTCGTCGCGGACTTGGCGGGCACCCACGCGTCGTACCTGCCTCCGTGGAAGGCGGCGTGGCCGTCGTTCCAGCCGTGCGGCAGGTCCTGGATGAAGGCGAGGCCCAGGTCGTCGGCGTCGGGGTGGAAGGGCAGGACGTCCTTCGCGCCGTCGGACTGCTGCCACACGGAGCGGCCGTTCTGCGTCACCGGACGCGGGTCGCCGAAGCCCCGGACGCCTCTGAGCGAGCCGAAGTAGTGGTCGAAGGAACGGTTCTCCTGCATGAGGACGACGATGTGCTCGACGTCCTCGATCGTTCCGGTGCGGTGGTGGGCGGGCAGGGCGGCCGCGCGCTGGATGCTGTTCGAGAGCGCGGTGAACGCCCCGGTGGCGCCTGCGAGGTGAAGGAAGCGCCGCCGGTTGACTTCTGGCATGGGGTGGGGGTCCTCTCATCCTGACGTTGCCGATGCCGTCGGATGACGGAATCTGCGCGCAGCGAGTGTTCCAAGCGCAACAAACGTCAGGGAAGGAGCAGATGGCACCCGGCTGAAACCCGGCGGTCCGCGAGGCGCCGGGCGTCGTCGACCGGTGCGGGAGCGCCGCCGGAGCCGGCGGCGGTCAGCTCTCGGCCGGCCCCGGGTCGTTCGGGTGCCGGCTCAGTGGGGTCGCCTCGAAGGAGAGCCAGCGCGCCATGGGCAGGGCGTCGAGGACGGTCCGCAGCTCGGCGGAGTCCCGGGCACGCCACAGGCCGAGCGCACGGCCCTGGCCGGGCGTCTGCCACAGCCGCACCAGGTGTCCTGTGCCGGCCAGTTCCCTCGCGCGGACCGCCTCCGCCGCGAGGGCGTCGTCCGGCGCCCGGGACGGGCCGGCCGCAGGCGCACTGGGGGCGACGGCGACCAGGAACTCCGGGCGTGCGTCCGCCGCACCGGCGGCGGACGGTCCCGGGTCGTTCGGATGCGCCGTCAGGGGCGTCACGTCGTCGCTGCGCCAGATGCGCAGCGGCATGGCGGCGAGGACCTCCTCCAGGCGCTCGGCGTCCGGCGCGGCGAACAGCCCGAGGGTCCGCCACTCCCCCGGCCCCAGCGGCGGGCGCCACAGGCGCAGCAACCGCCCCTGCTCGGCGAGCCGGCGGGAGTTCGCGGCCTCACGAGCGCGGACGCCGTCGACCTCCGCCTCCGGGGTGCCCTCGGGAACGCGGGTGGTCATGGTGACGAGAAATTCCACGGCAGACGCTCCTCCGCGCCGGTGTTGCGACAGGGCTCGTGCCGGCGCGCGAGCGCACGGAACCCCCTGGGTCCACCGTCGCGCACGTGGCGGCGGCGCGCATCTGTTCGTTGCGGGGGTGTTCCACCGCGCGGGCACCTCGGACCGGGTGCCCGGGCCCGATCCCGAGCGGCACAGCTACGCGTCGTTCGCCTCCTTCACCGACCCGGACGGCAACGGCTGGGTCCTTCAGGAGATCAGGCAGCGGCTTCCCGGCCGGTGACGGCTGCCGGGGAACGACCGGTCAGGAACTGACGGCCGCCGGGTCCGTCCGGCGCGCGGAGAGCAACGACAGGCAGTTCTCCCACAGGACCTCGAGGTGCCGGGTGTCGTTGTAGAGCTTGGCGAACAGCACCTGGCCCTCGAGCTGGGCGACGATGGAGCGAGCGGCCTCGCGGGTGTCGCCGACGGCGGCCTCACCGCGCTCCCGCGCCTCGGCGACGACCTTCTCGACCATCTCCACCTGGGCGTCGAAGATCTGCTGCAGGCGCGCGCGGATCGGCTCGGTCTGCGTGCTCAGCTCCAGGGTGAGGTTGCCGAACATGCAGCCGGAGACGGTCCCGCAGCTCTGCTTGCCCGCGCGCAGCCCGGCCTCGGTCTCCTCGAACAGGCGGCGCAGCCGCGCCAGCGGCTCGGCGTCGTCCTGCAGCACCCGGGCCCAGTCGCTGCGCTGCGCCTCCCAGTGCTCGTCGAGCACGGCCAGCGCGAGGGCCTCCTTGGACTCGAAGAAGTGGTAGAAGCTCCCCTTGGGCACGCCGGCGGCCTTGCAGATCTCGGCGACGCCCAGCGCCGAGTAGCCGCGCAGCTCGATGAGCGCCTGTGCGGCGGTGAGGATCTTCTCCTTCGCATCACTGGTACGTCCCATGACCGAAACTATACGACCGATCGTCTAAGAACGGGACGGGACGGCCCCCCGGGGCACCGGGTGAAGCGTCTTGGAGACAGGTCCGTCCCCCCCGGGGCACCGGGTGAGGCGCCCTGACGCCGGGACGGGACGAGCCGGTCCCCGGGCACCGGGTGAGGCGCCCGGGGACCGTCCGGATCAGTGGCCGGCGCTCTGGCCACCGTCCACGTGCAGGATCTCGCCCGTGACGAAGGGCGCGTTCTCCAGGTAGAGGACCGCGTCGACGACGTCGCCGGTCTCGCCCATGCGGCCCACCGGGTGCAGCGCGCCGAGCGCCTCGTGGGTCGACTCCGGGTGCATGGGGGTCTTGATGATGCCCAGGGAGACCGCGTTGCTGCGCACGCCGCGGTCGGCGTACTCGATGGCCAGCGCCTTGGTGGCGGACTGCAGGCCGCCCTTGGTCAGGGAGGCCAGCGCCGAGGGCACCGAGGACAGGGCGTGGTCGACGAGGCTGGTGGTGATCTGGACGACGTGGCCGCCGTCGCCCTGCCGGAGCATCTGCTCGACGGCGAGCTGCGTGATGCGGAAGAACCCGGCCAGGTTGACGCCGATGACCGCGTCGTAGTCCTCCTGCGTGTACTCGGTGAACGGCTTGGCGACGAAGATGCCGGCGTTGTTGACCAGGGTGTCGATGCGGCCGAAGCGCTCGAGCCCCGCGGCGATCACGCGCTCGGCCGTGGCCGGGTCGGCGATGTCGCCCCGGACGGTGACGACCTCGGGGTCCCGCGAGTCGGCGATGCCGCGAGAGGTGGCGACGACGAGGTGACCGAGCTTGCGGTAGGCGTCCACCAGGCCGGCGCCGATGCCCTGCGACGCACCGGTGATGACGACGACCTTCTGACCGGAAGTGCTCATGATGTCCTTCTTCTGCGGGTGATGGGGCGAGCCGGCGCTGTGGGCCGGACACACGAGAAGAACTAGTCGACCGGTCGACAATGTTCCACGGGACATTCCCTGGTGCAACTCCGGAGCAGCACTCTGACCTGCGGTGGGAGGTTCTGCCTCCCAGGTGGGAGGAAGCCCGTCATGGAAAGACCCCCCGGAAGCCGCGCACGGTGAAGCCATGACGGCCCTGGAGGCCGGTTCCGGGAAGGAGACGTCTGATGGATTCGCCGCTCACCGACCTCGGGGTGGAAAACCCGGTTCTGGCGGCGCCGATGGCCGGCAGCCCGACCACGCCCGGCCTCGTCGTCGCGGCGGCCGGCGCCGGCAGCCTCGGCTTTCTCGCCGGCGGGTACAAGACCGTGGAGGCCCTGGCCGAGCAGATCGCCCGGGCCCGCTCGGCGGGCGACCGCTTCGGGGTCAACCTCTTCGTGCCCAACCCGGCACCGGTGGACGCCGAGGCGTTCCGCGACTTCGCCCGGGCGATCGCGCCCGAGGCCCGGACGTACGGTCTCGACACCGCGCGGACCCCGGTCGTGGAGGACGACGATCAGTGGGCGCAGAAGATCGACCTCCTGCTCTCCGCCCCCGTACCCGTCGTCAGCTTCACGTTCGGCATGCCGGAGGCGGCCGTCGTCAGCGCCCTGCGCGCGGCCGGAACACTGGTGGTCCAGACGGTCACCGCACCGCAGGAGGCACGCGCCGCCGAGGAGGCCGGCGTCGACGTGCTCGCCGTGCAGGCCTCGGCCGCGGGAGGCCACTCGGGCACGTGGACCCCGCGGCGCACGCCCGCTGCCCTGCCGCTGTCCGACCTGCTGAGGGCGGTGCGCAAGGAGGTGTCCGTGCCCCTCGTCGCCGCGGGCGGCATCGCCACGCCGGACGCCGTGACCGAAGCGCTCGCGGCCGGCGCCGGGGCCGTCATGGTGGGCACCGCCCTGCTGCGCGCCGACGAGGCCGGGACGTCGGCCCCCTACCGGGCCGCACTGGCCGACCCCGCGCGCCGCGGCACCGTGGTGACCCGGGCGTTCACCGGCCGCCCGGCGCGGGCCCTGCGCAACGACTTCACCGACCGCTACAGCGGCCTCGCCCCGCACGGCTACCCCGCCCTGCACCACCTGACCAGTCCGATGCGCGGCGCCGCGACAGCGGCGCACGACCCCGAGCGCATCAATCTGTGGGCCGGCACGGGCTTCCGCCACACGACGGCTGAGCCCGCCGCGCGCATCCTCCACCGGCTGGCCTCCCGGGTGTGAACGGCCCGCCGGCCGGGGCGGCATCGCCGACAACCAACTGCCCGACGCGGACTCTTCGCACCCCTCGGGCACCCCGCCGGCCGGGCGGCGCCGCCGTCGTCCCCAAGGACTCGGCGAGGCGGTCGGTAGAGCGAGTGGATACGTAATGCGAGCCGCGGTCACTGTGGTGGATGAGGCCGGAGTCCTTCTTGATCCTTCGTCTCCGCAAAGCCATCTCCAGGGCGTCCAGCGGGAGTTCGGTCCGCGTGTGGTTCGCGGCCTGCCAGCCGACGGTCATCCGTGAACGCACGTCCAGGACGAAGGCCACGTACGCCCAGCCGGATCAGGTCCGGAATACGTCATGTCCGCCACCCACGGCTGGTCCGAGCGCGAGGCCGTGACGTCGCGGTCGACCAGGTCCGGCGGCCCGGGTGCCGACGGCTCCGGCACCGTGGTGCGGCGACGCGGCCCGCGGATCACGTCCTCCAGGCCCAGCTCACGCATCAGCCGCTCGACGGTGCAGCGTGCAACGAGGCCGCCCTTACGTCGCAGCGCGCGGGTGATCCGGCGGACACCACAGGTGCCGCCGGACTCGGCATGAACCTGCTCGATCAGCGGCATCAGCTGCTCGTCGCGCACCCGACGGACCGACTTCGGCCGCTTCTTGCGCGCGTAGTACGCCGACTCGGACAGCCCCAGCACCCGGCAGGCGAACCCGACCCCGAGACCCTTGTCCTTGAGGTGCGCGATCACCGGGTCGACCTCGTCCGGGGTCGGTCGAGTTCGGCCGCAAAGAACGCGCTCGCGGCTTTGAGGATCTCGTTCGCCCGCCTCAACTCCGCAACTTGGAGGAGGACGGCGACCAGCAGGACCGGCATGGCCGGCCACAGCGGCATCCGCTTTGCGGAGTTGCTTCAGTTCCTCGTGCTCGGCGGTGATCAGCCGGTCGTCGCGTTCGCCGGCGTCCGCCTCGGCCGGGCGAACCCAGCCGCGCAGCGCTTCCTTGTGGATGCCCAGGTCCCTGACGACGTGCGCGATCGGCCGGCCCGTGGTGCGGACCTCGCGGACGGCCCGCTCGCGGAGCTCGTCCGGGTATGTGCGTGGTGCCGGCACTGCTCGTGGTTCTCCTTCGTGCCAGGATCATGAGCCTGGCTTCAGGGACTCCCCGAATCCGGGGTCAGCTCAACCTTCCGTCTGACTGCCATCGGGCCCCTGGTCCACATCTCCATGTCTGCGGCACCAACGCCTACTCCCACGGCCACTGCCTGAGCCCACGTCCCTGTGAGGAAAGTCGACGCGCCTGCTGCCGGAACGGGAAGACCCGGCCGGCCTCAGGGGGCCGACCGGGTCGATGAGTGGAGAGGTCACGTGACGGTTTGGGTGTCGACGGGTGAGGTGGAGCCGGTGAAGTTGGAGCTGCCGTTGTAGACCGCGGTCAGGGAGTGCGAGCCCACCGCGAGAGTTGAGGTCGTCAGGGTGGCGATGCCGCCGGCGAGTGTGCCGGTGCCGAGGAGGGTGGCGCCGTCGAAGAAGCTGACG
>NZ_JBLEBI010000145.1:0-17738 GCF_047340315.1 Streptomyces sp. AF1A | reverse complement strand
CGGGTGCGGCGGTGCCGGCGATTACCGGCCCGGCGGCCGTCGCCGCCCTCGCCGCACGGCGCCGTGAGGCCGTCCGGCTGGCCGGGAGCGGACGCTGGGCGGAGGCGGCCGAGGCACACCGGGCCGTGGCCGCCGGACGGGCCGGCCTCCTCGGCCCCGACCACCCCGAGACCCTGACCAGCCGGTACGAGGCCGCGTTCGCGCTCGTACGCGCCGGCCGCGCGGCCGAGGCACTGCCGGCCTACACGGACATCGCCGAGGCCCGCGCCCGCACCCTCGGCCCGGACCACCCCGACACCCTCGCGGCCCGGCAGGAGACCGCCTTCGCGCTGGGGCGGCTGGGCCGCCACTTCGACGCGCACCGGGCGTACCTCGCCGTGCTGTCCGCGCGGGAGCGTGCCCTGGGCCCCGACCACCCGGACACCCTGCGCTGCCGGCACAACCTGGCCTGCAACCTGGGCCGGCTCGGCCGCCCGGACGAGGCCTGCCGGATCGCCCGGGAGGTGGCCGCCGCCCGGGCCGGGGTGCTCGGTCCCGACCACCCCGACACACTGGCCTCCCGCTGTGAAGTCGCCTACGCGCTGGGCCAGTCGGGCCGCTGGGAGGAGGCCCTGCACACCTACCGCGAGGTCGGCGAGGCCCGCGCCCGCACGCTCGGCCCGGACCACCCCGACACCCTCGCGGCCCGCTACGAGACCGCTCTCAGCCTCGGCCGCCTCGGCCGCGGCGCGGACGCCCTGCGCCTGTACCGGGGCCTGATCGCCGACCGCACCCGCGTCCAGGGCCCCGCCCACCCCGAGACCCTGCGCGCCCGGCACGGTCTCGGCGTCAGCCTCGGCCGGCTGGGCCGCTGGGAGGAGGCGCTCGCCGAGGCGCACGACGTGTGCGCGCTCCGGGCACGCGTCCTCGGTCCCGACCACCCGGACACGCTCGTCAGCCACCGTGAGGTCGCGGTCGCCCTCGGCTGGCTCGGCCGCTGGCCGGACGCCCTCACCGCGTACCGCCGGGTGGCCGCCGCCCGGGAGCGCGTCCTCGGCCCCGACCACCCCGACACGCTCACCAGCCGCACCGACGAGGCCCACTGCCTGCAACGCCTCGGCCGCGACACGGAGGCCGCGGACCTGTACCGCGCGGTGGCCGCACTGCGCCGGCAGCGGCGTTCCGAGGGCGGCGACATCCTGGCGCGCTGACCGGCGAGCGCGCTGCCGCCGACGTGCGCCCACGGCGCTTCGCCCGGCCGGCACCGGGAGGTCCGGTGGCGGCGGGTTCCGTGCGCGCTGCCGCCGGCCTGCGCCCAAGGTGACACGTCTCGCCGGAGGGGTCGTGCCGGCGCCGGTGACCGGCCTGGGCCCGCGCCCCCGGGTTCCCGGTGACCGGCCTGGGCCCGCGCCCCGGTTCGGCGTCCGTCCTATGGCCGCGCTCCGGTTAGGCGTCCGTCTTGGGGCCGCGCCCCGATTTCTGGTGACGCTCCTGGGCCGTGCCCCCCCGGGTTCCCGGTGACGCTTCATGGACCGTGCCCCGGGTTCCCGGTGACGCGCCTGGGGCCCGTGCTTACCGGTGACGCTCCTGGGGGCCGTGCCCCATTCACCGTGCCCCCGTTCCCCGCGCCCTCCGGGTCCCCGTGGTGCGAACCCGGCACGGGTTTGCCTGGCCCGTACCTGCTCCGGGCATCGGGCCCACGGGCCGCCGCGGCCGGGCCCCCGCACCGGTGGCGACGCACGCCGGCCCGCACCGGGCGGCCCGGCGGCGGCCGGTTGCCCGCTTCGGTGACCCGGGCGGCCGGTACCCGCTCTCGCCGATCTGGATCATCCCGTGTTACCAAGGACCATGCCTGGACACGAGGGAACCCGCAGCTACGACGCCGTCATCGTCGGTGGCGGCCACAACGGCCTGGTCGCCGCCGCCTACCTGGCCCGGGCCGGGCGCTCCGTACTGGTGCTGGAGCGGCTGGACCACACGGGCGGGGCGGCGGTCTCCACCCGGCCGTTCGCGGGGGTGGACGCCCGCCTGTCGCGCTACTCCTACCTGGTGAGCCTGCTGCCGCAGAAGATCGTGCGCGACCTGGGGCTGGACTTCCGGGTGCGCTCGCGCACCATCTCGTCGTACACCCCCGTGCAGCGGGGCGGGCGGCCCACCGGGCTGCTGGTCGGCGGCGGCGAGCAGCGCACCCGGGAGGCCTTCGCCCGGCTGACCGGCGGCGAGCGCGAGTACGACGCCTGGCAGCGCTTCTACGGCATGACCGGCCGGGTCGCCCAGCGCGTCTTCCCGACGCTCACCGAGCCCCTGCCCAGCCGGGACGAGCTGCGCCGCCGCATCGACGACGAGGCCGCCTGGCGGGCCCTGTTCGAGGAGCCGATCGGCGTCGCGGTCGAGGAGAGGTTCGAGGACGACCTGGTCCGGGGCGTGGTGCTCACCGACGCGCTCATCGGCACCTTCGCCGACGCCCACGACCCGTCCCTGGCCCAGAACCGCTGTTTCCTCTACCACGTCATCGGCGGCGGCACCGGTGCCTGGGACGTGCCCGTCGGCGGCATGGGCGCCCTCACCGACGCACTGGCGGCGGCCGCCCGCGCGGCGGGCGCGGTCATCGCGACCGGTCACGAGGCGGTCCGGATCGGCACCGACGGGCGGACCGCCGAGGTCGTCTACCGCACGCCCGACGGCGAGGGCGTCGCCGCCGCCCGGCACGTCCTGGTCAACGCCTCCCCCCAGGAGCTGGCCGCGCTCACCGGCGAGACGCCGCCCGAACCCGCCGAGGGCGCCCAGCTCAAGGTGAACATGCTGCTCAAGCGGCTGCCGAAGCTGCGCGACCCCGATGTCGACCCGCGCGAGGCGTTCGCCGGCACCTTCCACATCGCCGAGGGCTACCAGGAGCTGGCGGCCGCGCACGCCCAGGCCGCGTCCGGCCGGCTCCCCGCCGTGCCGCCCTCGGAGATCTACTGCCACTCCCTGACCGACCCCACCATCCTCGGCCCCGAACTCGCCGGGCGCGGCTACCAGACGCTCACCCTCTTCGGCCTGCACACCCCGGCGCGGCTCTTCGCCCGCGACAACGAGGCCGTGCGCGAGGAGTTGCTGAGGACCACCCTCGCCCAGCTCGACGCGCATCTCGCCGAGCCGCTCGCCGACTGCCTGGCCACCGACGCGGACGGCCGCCCCTGCATCGAGGCGAAGACCCCGCTCGACCTCGAACGGGACCTGCGGCTGCCCGGCGGCAACATCTTCCACCGGGCCCTGTCGTGGCCCTACGCCGATCAGGACACGGGCCGTTGGGGCGTGGAGACCCGGCACCCCGGCGTCCTGCTGTGCGGTTCGGGCGCGGTGCGCGGCGGAGGGGTGAGCGGGGTGCCCGGGCACAACGCGGCGATGGCGGTGCTGGAGGCCACCGCCTGACGCCGGCCGCCCCAAGAATCTGACAGGGCGTCAGAAAAAGTCTTCCGTCGTCCGGACGGCTGCGGCATCCTGCGCCCATGCAGACGGAGCTGAGCAAGCAACTGGGAGTCGAGCACGCCGTCTTCGGCTTCACACCGTTCCCCGCCGTCGCCGCGGCCATCAGCCGGGCCGGCGGGTTCGGTGTGCTCGGCGCGGTCCGCTACACCGCCCCCGAGGACCTGCGACGCGACCTCGACTGGCTCGACGCGCACGCCGGGGACCGCCCCTACGGGCTGGACGTGGTCATGCCCGCGAAGAAGGTGGAGGGCGTCACCGAGAGCGACGTCGAGGCGATGATCCCCGAAGGGCACCGGCAGTTCGTGCGCGACACCCTCGCGAGGTACGGGGTGCCGGAGCTGGCCGAGGGCGAGGCGTCGGGATGGCGCATCACCGGCTGGATGGAGCAGGTCGCCCGCGCTCAGCTCGACATCGCCTTCGAGCATCCGATCGCTCTCCTCGCCGGCGCCCTCGGCTCCCCGCCCGCCGACGTCGTCGCCCGCGCCCATGGCCGGGGCGTGCCGGTCGCCGCCCTCGCGGGCAGCGCCCGGCACGCGCGCAAGCACCGGGAGGCGAGCATCGACATCGTCGTCGCGCAGGGCTACGAGGCGGGCGGCCACACCGGCGAGATCGCCACCATGGTGCTCACCCCGGAGGTCGTGGACGCCGTGCACCCGCTTCCCGTGCTCGCGGCCGGCGGCATCGGCAGCGGCCGGCAGGCGGCGGCGGCCCTGGCCCTCGGCGCGCAGGGGGTGTGGCTGGGCTCGATCTGGCTGACCACCACCGAGGCCGATCTGCACTCGCCCGCCCTGACCCGCAAGCTGCTCGCCGCCGGGTCCGGGGACACCGTCCGCTCCCGCGCCCTGACCGGAAAGCCGGCGCGCCAGCTCCGCACCGAGTGGACCGACGCCTGGGACGACCCGGCGGGCCCCGGCACCCTGCCGATGCCGCTGCAGGGCCTGCTGGTCGCCGAGGCCGTGTCCCGCATCCAGAAGTACGAGGTCGAGCCGCTGCTCGGCACGCCCGTCGGCCAGATCGTCGGCCGGATGAGCGGCGAGCGCAGCGTCCAGGCCGTCCTCGACGACCTCACCCGCGGCTTCGAGAGGGCCGTGGACCGCATCAACCGCGTCGCCGGAAGGAGCGCCCAGTCGTGAACACACCCCCTGCCGGATTCTGGGCGCAGGCCGCCCGCAACCCCGGCCGCGTGGTCCTCACCGCCCCCGACGGCGAGCAGTGGACCGCCGGGCGCCTGTGCGGCGCCGCCCACCAGATGGTGCACGGCCTGCGCGCGGCCGGCCTGGAGCGCGGCGACGCCTTCGCCGTCGTCCTGCCCAACGGCGTCGAGTTCCTCACCGCCTACCTGGCCGCCACCCAGGCAGGCCTCTATCTCGTCCCCGTCAACCACCACTTGGTCGGCCCCGAGATCGCCTGGATCGTCGCCGACTCCGGCGCCAAGGTGCTCATCGCCCACGAGCGGTACGCCGGCGCCGCGCGCGCCGCGGCCGACGAGGCGGGCCTCGCGGCCACCCACCGGTACGCGGTCGGCGCCGTCGACGGCTTCCGGCCGTACGCCCGACTCCTGGACGGGCGACCGGAGTCGGCGCCCGCCGAGCGGGAGCTGGGCTGGGTCATGAACTACACCTCGGGCACCACGGGACGCCCGCGCGGCATCCGCCGCCCGCTGCCCGGCAAGCCCCCCGAGGAGGCCTACCTGGGCGGCTTCCTCGGCATCTTCGGGATCAAGCCGTTCGACGGCAACGTCCACCTCGTCTGCTCGCCGCTCTACCACACCGCCGTCCTGCAGTTCGCGGGCGCGTCCCTGCACATGGGCCACCCCCTGGTGCTGATGGACAAGTGGGCACCCGAGGAGATGCTCCGCCTGATCGACACCCACCGGTGCACCCACACCCATATGGTCCCGACCCAGTTCCACCGCCTGCTCGCCCTCCCGGACGAGGTGAAGGCCCGCTACGACGTCTCCTCGATGCGGCACGCCATCCATGGCGCCGCACCCTGCCCCGACCACGTGAAGCGGGCCATGATCGACTGGTGGGGGCACTGCGTGGAGGAGTACTACGCGGCCAGCGAGGGCGGGGGCGCCTTCGCCACCGCCGAGGACTGGCTGAAGAAGCCCGGCACCGTCGGCCGGGCCTGGCCGATCAGCGAACTGGCCGTCTTCGACGACGACGGCAACCGGCTCCCGCCCGGCCGGCTCGGCACCGTCTACATGAAGATGAGCACCGGCGGCTTCACCTACCACAGGGACGAGGCCAAGACCCGGGGGAACCGCATCGGCGACTTCTTCACCGTGGGCGACCTCGGCCACCTGGACGAGGACGGCTACCTGTTCCTGCGCGACCGCAGGATCGACATGATCATCTCCGGCGGCGTCAACATCTACCCGGCCGAGATCGAGTCCGTGCTGCTCTCCCACCCGGCCGTCGCCGACGCAGCCGCCTTCGGCATCCCGCACGACGACTGGGGCGAGGAGGTCAAGGCCGTCGTCGAACCGGCCCCCGGCCACGAGCCCGGCCCCGCCCTCGCCGCCGCCCTGCTCGGCCACTGCGCACAGCGGCTCGCCGGCTACAAGCGGCCCAGAAGCGTCGACTTCATCGCCGAGATGCCCCGCGACCCCAACGGCAAGCTCTACAAGCGGCGGCTGCGCGACCCGTACTGGGAGGGACGCGCCCGGCCGGTGTGACGGCCCACGCGCCCGGCCGGTTCGACGGCCTCTGCGCCGGGGTTCTTGACCAGCCCGTCCGCCGCCCCGAGGATCGGCTGTCATGATGCAGGGACACGGCAGCACGGTCGACGGGGTGCTGCGGCGCAGCGCCCGGCGCACCCCGGTACGGGTCGCGATCGAGTACCGCGAGCGGAGCTGGACGTACGAGGAACTCGACGACGCCGTCTCCCGCGCGGCCACGCTCCTGCTCGCGGAGGGTCTCGTGCCCGGCGACCGGGTCGGCGCCTACGGCCACAACTCCGACGCCTATCTGATCGCCTTCCTCGCCTGCGCCCGCGCGGGCCTGGTCCATGTGCCGGTCAACCAGAACCTCACCGGCGACGACCTGGCCTACGTCGTCGGGCAGTCGGGCAGCACCCTGGTGCTCGCCGACCCGGACCTCGCCGGCCGGCTGCCGGACCCGGTGCGGGTGCTGCCGCTGCGGGACGACGCCGGCTCGCTGCTCGCCCGGCTCGCGGACGCGCCGCCCTACGACGGCCCCGAACCCCGCACCGAGGACCTGGTGCAGCTGCTCTACACCTCGGGCACGACCGCCCTGCCCAAGGGCGCGATGATGACCCACCGGGCCCTGGTGCACGAGTACCTGAGCGCGATCACCGCCCTCGACCTGAGCGCCGGCGACCGTCCGGTGCACGCCCTGCCGCTGTACCACTCGGCGCAGATGCACGTGTTCCTGCTGCCCTACCTCGCGGTCGGGGCGACCGGCATCATCCTGGACGGGCCCGACGGGGACCGCCTGTTCGACCTGATCGAGGCCGGCCGCGTGGACAGCCTCTTCGCACCGCCGACGGTGTGGATCGGCCTGGCGAACCGACCCGACTTCGCCGACCGGGACCTGTCCGGCCTGCGCAAGGCGTACTACGGCGCGTCGATCATGCCCGTGCCCGTGCTGGAGCGGCTGCGCGCACGGCTGCCGGAACTCGCCTTCTACAACTGCTTCGGACAGAGCGAGATCGGCCCCCTCGCGACGGTCCTCGGCCCCGAGGAGCACGAGGGCCGCCTCGACTCCTGCGGGCGGACGGTGCTGTTCGTGGACGCCCGGGTGGCGGACGACAAGGGCGACGACGTGCCCGACGGCACGCCGGGCGAGATCGTCTACCGCTCACCGCAGCTGTGCGAGGGGTACTGGGACAAGCCCGAGGAGACCGCCGAGGCCTTCCGCGACGGCTGGTTCCACTCCGGCGACCTCGCCGTCCGGGACGCGGACGGTTACTTCACCGTCGTCGACCGGGTCAAGGACGTCATCAACTCCGGTGGGGTGCTGGTCGCCTCGCGCCAGGTCGAGGACGCGCTGTACACCCACGAGGCGGTCGCGGAGGCCGCCGTGATCGGCCTGCCCGACGAGCGGTGGATCGAGGCCGTCACGGCGGTCGTCGTACCGCGTGGCGAGGTGACGGAGGATCAACTGATCGCGCACGTACGGGAGAAGCTCACCGCCTTCAAGGCGCCGAAGCGGGTGCTGTTCGTGGACGCGTTGCCGCGCAACGCCAGCGGCAAGATCCTCAAGCGCGAGCTGCGCGACCGCTTCGGCGGCTAGCGCCGGCGGCCCCCGGCGGTGGCAGCGCGTCCGCGGGCGGGCGGCCGGACGGCCGCGCCGGCGCGCCCGGCGCCCACGCGGGTCACCCACACGTCCCCGTGACCGGCGCCCGCGGCTGGAGCGTCTGCGACGACTCGGCGACGAGGGCCGCGATCCGCCGCTCGGCGCGAGGTACGTCGATGGGACGTTGCCGCTCGCCCGGCGCACCGCGCAGCGCCCCCGGACCGGCATCCGGATCAGCTCCGCCGCCGGCGCACCTGCTTCAGCTCGCGGTCGAGGGCCCAGGCGTCGGCGACCGGCCCGAGGTGGCCGAGCTTGTCGGGATTGATCACCGCGCGGACGGCCTGGATCCGCCCGTCGAGGATGTCGAGGGCCAGGGTGTGCAGCACCCTGCCGTCGCGGTCCCGGAAGACCGCGCCGGGCTGGCCGTTGACCTCGTGCGGCGCGAAGGACACGTCGATCCGGCTCAGCAGCGGGAAGACCGTGCCCAGCACCCGGGCCACGTTCTGCGCGCCCACGACCGCCCGGGCCAGCTGCGGCGCCTTGCCGCCGCCGTCCCCGACGAACCGCACATCGGCGGCGAGCAGATCCCGCAGCCGCTCCACGTCGCCGTCCTTCAGCGCGCCGAAGAACCGCGCCGCCAGCTCCTGCCGCTCCCGGCGGTCCGCCGCGAACCGCGGGCGCCCGTCCGCCATGTGCCGCCGCGCCCGCACCAGCAGCTGCCGGCAGGCCGGCTCGGAACGCCCCACCGCCGCGGCGATCTCGTCGAACCCGAAGGCGAACACGTCCCGCAGCACGAACACCGCCCGCTCCAGCGGACTGAGCCGCTCCAGCAGCAGGAGCGCCGCCATCGACACAGAGTCGGCGAGCTCCGCCGCCCGCGCCGGATCCTCGTACGGATCGCTGAGCAGCGGCTCCGGGAACCAGGGGCCCACGTACTGCTCCCGCCGCACCCGCGCCGAGCGCAGCACGTCGATGGCGATCCGGGTCACCGCGGCCGAGAGGTAGGCCTTGGCCGAGGCGGGCCGGGTCGGCGAGGCGGCGAAGCGCAGCCAGGTCTCCTGCACCGCGTCCTCGGCCTCGCCGACACTGCCCAGAATCCGATAGGCGATCGAGAACAGCAGCGGCCGCAGCTCCTCGAACTCCTCGGACCTCCCCACGTCGAACCCCTTGCCGTGAAGGCCGCCGCCTGTGCCGCTCAGCGGAACTGCCCGGGCTCGTAGGCGCCGGCCGGCTGCTGGGTGATGATGTTCAGCCGGTTCACCGTGTTCATGAAGGAAATCAGCACCACCAGGGCGGTGAGCTGCTCCTCGTCGTAGTGCTGGGCGGCACGTGCCCACACCTCGGCGCTCACCCCGCCGGCCGCGTCGGCGACCCGGGTCCCCTCCTCCGCCAGCTCCAGCGCCGCACGCTCGGCCTCGGTGAAGACCGTGGCCTCCCGCCACGCCGCGACCAGGTTCAGCCGCACCGAGGTCTCGCCCGCGGAGGCGGCCTCCTTGGTGTGCATGTCGACGCACACGGCGCACCCGTTGATCTGGCTCACGCGCAGCGCCACCAGCTCCTGCGTCGGGCCGGGCAACGGCGACTCCCTGACCGCCCTGCCCGCCGCCATCAGGTGCGTGAGCGCCTTGCCGGCGCCCGGGTCGGCGAAGTAGTTCAGTCGTGCTTCCATGTCAGCTCCTGCGTGCTCGTCGGTGACTACACCCCGGAGACGAAGTGGCCCGGCGTCCTGTGACACGGAGGAACGTGACCTGCGTCGCACTGCCGTCGGCCGTGCGCGAGCCGTCCCGGCCCACCGGACCGGGCCCTGCGAGGCGTTGCGCACGCTCCGGCGGAAAGGGCGTTGCGGATCGCCGGGCCGAGCGCCGATGATCGTGCGCATGCCGGCTTTCAGCGCTGTCGACGGTACGCGGCTCGTCTACCACCTGCGGGGTGACGGCGAGCCCCTCGCCGTGCTGCCGGGTGGCCCGATGCGGGCCTCCGCCTATCTGGGAGACCTCGGCGGGCTGGCCGGGCGCCGTCGGCTGGCCCTGCTGGACCTGCGGGGCACTGGTGAATCCGCGGTGCCGGCGGATCCGGCGACGTACCGGTGCGACCGGATGGTCGGCGACGTGGAGGTGTGGCGGGCCCACATGGGGCTGGAGCGGATGGACCTGCTGGCCCACTCGGCGGGCGCCGCCCTGGCGATGCTGTACGCGGCCCGCCACCCGGAGCGGATACGGCGGCTGGTGCTGATCACGCCCAATCCGTCCGCCCTCGGCATGCGCGCCACGCCTCAGGACCGGCTGGCGGCGGCCCGGCTGCGGGCGAACGAGCCGTGGTTCGCGGACGCGTTCCCCGCCTTCCGGGCCTGGCTGGCGGGCGAGGCGGCATTCGACGACGTCTTCCTGCCGTTCTTCTACGGCCGCTGGGACGACACCGCCCGGGCACACGCGGAGGCCGAACTCGAGCAGACCAACGAGGAGGCGGAAGAGCGCTACTTCGCCGACGGCGCCTTCACCCCGGAGGCGACCCGGCGCGCGCTCGCCGCCCTCGCCGCACCGGTTCTCGTGTACGCGGGGGAGGCCGACGGGGGTCCGCGGCCCGACCTCGCGCGTCGCACCGCACAGGCGTTCCCCAAGGCCGAGTTCACCGTCCAGCCGGGCGCCGGCCACTACCCCTGGCTGGACGACCCGGAGTGGTTCACCGGCCGCATCGCCGCCTTCCTGGACCGCGCCGAGGACTCCGCTCCGCTCTCGGCGCGGTAGGCGGCCGGGGGGCGTCCACCCGGCCGGGGTGCCCGGCACTGACGTCCTCTGTGTGCACACCGCCGACGCGTACGGCGTCACCCCGGCATGCCGCGCGTGCCCCCGCCCGTCCTGCCGGCCTGCGGCCGGTCCGCCGCCACCGCCACCTCCCGGGCCCACCGGTAGTCGGCCTTGCCGCTCGGCGACCGCTGGACGGCATCCGTGATCACCAGCCGGCGGGGGATCTTGTACCCCGCCAGACGGGTGCGGCAGTGGCTCTGGATGTCGGCCAGCGAGGGGCGCGGGGCGCCCGCGCGCAGTTGCACCACGGCCGCGACACGGTGGCCCCAGTTGGCGTCCGGCACACCGGCGACCAGCGCGTCGTACACGTCCGGGTGGGCCTTGAGCGCCTGCTCGACCTCCTCCGGGTAGACCTTCTCGCCCCCGGTGTTGATGCACTGCGAGCCCCGGCCGAGGACGGTGACCACGCCCTCCTCGTCGACGGTCGCCATGTCGCCCAGCAGCACCCAGCGCCGCCCGTCCTTCTCGAAGAAGGTCTCGGCGGTCTTGCGCGGGTCGTTGTAGTAGCCGAGCGGCACGTGCCCGCACTGGGCGACCCGGCCCACCTCGCCCACCGCGACCGGCTCGCGCGTGGCCGGATCGACCACCCGGGTACGGGAGTTGACCCGGACGCGGAAGCCGCGCTCGGGCCCGGAGTCCTCCGTCGCCGTCCCGTTGAAGCCGGACTCGGAGGAGCCGAAGTTGTTCAGCAGCAGGACGTTCGGCACCAGCGCGCAAAACTGCCGGCGCACCGTCTCCGACATGATCGCGCCCGACGAGGACACGCTGAACAGGGCCGAGCAGTCCGTGCCCTTCATCGGCCCGCTCAGCGCGTCGATCAGCGGGCGGAGCATCGCGTCGCCGACGAGCGAGATGCTGGTGACCTTCTCCCGTTCGACCGTGCGCAGCACCTCCTCCGGCACGAACTTGCGGTGCAGCACGATCCGCTGGCCGAAGTCGAAGCCGATGAACGCGGTGAGGGTCGAGGTGCCGTGCATCAGCGGGGGAGTGGGGAAGAACGTGATGCCGGAGCCGCCCGCGGCGACCCGCTCGGCCAGCTCCCCGGGCGCCTTCACGGGCTCCCCGGTCGGCGCCCCGCCGCCCAGTCCCGCGAAGAACAGGTCCTCCTGGCGCCACATCACCCCTTTGGGCATGCCCGTCGTGCCGCCGGTGTAGATGATGAACTGGTCGTCCCCGGAGCGGGCCGGGAAGCCCCGCTCGGGCGGCGCGGACGCCTCCGCCTCGGCGAACGGCACCGCCCCCGGGACCCGGTTCGTCCCGTCGCCCACCCGCAGCAGATGCCGCAGCTTCGGCGCCCGCGGCAGCGCCCCGGCCACCCGGCCCTCGAACTCCGCGTCGAAGACCAGCGCCACCAGGTCGGCGTCCCGGTAGAGATACACCAACTCATCCTCGACGTAGCGGTAGTTGACGTTGACCGGTACGACCCTGGCCTTGAGGCAGCCGAGCAGAGTCTGCAGGTACTCCACGCCGTTGTACAGGTGCAGCCCCACGTGCTCCCCGGGGCGGATCCCGCTGCCGGTCAGGTGGTGCGCGACGCGGTTGGCGGCCGCGTCCAGCTCGGCGTAGGTCAGCCGGCGTTCCGCGCCCGTGCCGGGGTGGTCGAGGTACACGAGCGCCTCGCGGTCCGGGACCACGTCGACGACCGACTCGAACAGGTCGGCAAGGTTGTACTCCACCGCTCCTCCTGACCCCGGCAGTCCGGACGGCGTAGGGCGCGCACGCCGGAAGAACAAGGACGCGTCCGCCGGTTCGCCCGGCCATCAGAGCAAAGCGGGCCGCAACTGTGAAGGGTGTGCGCCCCATAAATCTGACTGACTGTCAGAAAACCCTTGAAGTGCCCTCCCGCCTACTGCAACCTGTTCTCGTTCTCACCGAGGGGAGACGGCCCATGGGCGGGACGGAACATCTGACCGTGCGGCGCGAGGGCGCCACGCTGGTGCTCACGCTGAACAGACCGGAGGCGAAGAACGCGCTCTCGCTGCCGATGCTCGTCGGCCTGTACGACGGCTGGATCGAGGCCGACGCGGACGACGCGGTCCGCTCGATCGTGCTCACCGGGGCCGGCGGCGCCTTCTGCGCCGGCATGGACCTGAAGGCGCTGGCCGGTGGCGGCATGGCCGGGGAGCACTACCGCGACCGGCTCAAGGCCGACCCCGACCTGCACTGGAAGGCGATGCTGCGGCATCACCGGCCCCGCAAGCCGGTGATCGCCGCGGTCGAGGGGCACTGCGTCGCGGGCGGTACCGAGATCCTCCAGGGCACCGACATCCGGGTCGCGGGGGAGGCCGCGACCTTCGGCCTGTTCGAGGTCAGACGCGGCCTGTTCCCGATCGGCGGCTCCACCGTCCGGCTGCCGCGCCAGATCCCGCGCACCCACGCCCTGGAGATGCTGCTCACCGGACGGCCGTACACCGCCCGGGAGGCCGCCGCGATCGGGCTCATCGGCCACGTCGTCCCGGACGGCACCGCACTCGCCAAGGCACTGGAGATCGCCGGGCGGATCAACGCCTGCGGCCCGCTCGCCGTCGAGGCCGTCAAGGCGTCCGTGTACGAGACCGCCGCGATGACGGAGGCCGACGGGCTCGCGGCCGAACTGGCCCGCGGCCGGCCGATCTTCGACACCTCCGACGCCAAGGAGGGCGCCCGCGCCTTCGCGGAGAAACGGGCGCCCGTCTACCGGCGCGCGTGAGGCTCCGCCGCGGGCGCGGTCCGGGCGCCTGCGGCCGGTCGCTCCCCCGCGTGCTTGGCCCGAGGGACCCGCGGGCCGGGCAGGGCCGGTCGTTGCCCCGCGTGCTCCGCCCCGCACAACCCCCGTCGCGGCGAGGCCGCCCCTCGACACGGACCCCGCCCCTGCCGGGGGCGCGACCGCACCGACCTTCCCCGAAGGAGGCACGTTCCCGATGCCCGAAGTCCTCAAGGCCCCCCTCGTCGTCGAGTTCCCCTTCACCCGCTCCCTCGGCCCCGTCCAGAGCGCCTTCCTCACCGGCCTGCGCGAACGCGTCGTCCTCGGGGTCAAGACCGCCGGGGGCCGCACCCTCGTCCCGCCCGTCGAGTACGACCCCGACACCGCCGAGGAGATCCGCGACCTGGTGCAGGTCGCGCCCACCGGCACGGTCACCACCTGGGCCTGGAACCACGCCCCGCGCCGCGGCCAGCCCCTCGGCACCCCCTTCGCCTGGGTCCTGGTCCGCCTCGACGGGGCCGACACCGCCCTGCTGCACGCGCTCGACGCCCCCGGCCCCGACGCCGTGCGCACCGGCATGCGGGTGCGCATCCGCTGGGCCGCGGAGCGCACCGGCGCCATCACCGACATCGCGTGCTTCGAGCCGTACGACGGCGAACCGGAACAACCGGGCGGCCACAGCGGCGAGTTCGCGAACCCGCTCAACGGGATCGTCACCCCCGCCCGCCTCGACTACACCTACGCGCCCGGCCGCGCCCAGACCGCCTACCTCGGCGCCCTCGCCGAACGGCGGATCGTCGGCGAACGCTGCCCCTCCTGCCGGAAGGTGTACGTCCCGCCGAGAGGCGCATGCCCCACCTGCGGTCTCGCCACGGCCGGACAGGTGGACGTGGGCCCCCGCGGCGCGGTCACCACCTTCTGCATCGTCAACATCAAGGCGAAGAACCTCGACATCGAGGTGCCGTACGTCTACGCGCACATCGCCCTCGACGGCGCCGACCTCGCCCTGCACGCCCGGATCGGCGGCATCCCCTACGACCAGGTGCGCATGGGCCTGCGGGTGGAGCCCGTGTGGACCGAGGGCGCCCGCTACCCCGACCACTACCGGCCCACCGGTGAGCCCGACGCGGCCTACGAGACGTACAAGGAGCTGCTGTGACCAGCGAAGTGGCCCCCGGGTTCCGGGACATCGCCGTCGTCGCCTTCGCCCGGACCGACCACCGGCACTCCGTCGAGGACTCCTCCGAGGTCGAGATGCTGATGCCGGTGCTGCACGAGGTCCTGGCGCGGACCGGCCTCCGGACGGCCGACATCGACTTCACCTGCTCGGGCTCCAGCGACTACCTCGCCGGTCGCGCCTTCTCCTTCACCCTCGCCCTCGACGGCGTCGGCGCCTGGCCGCCCATCTCCGAGTCCCACGTCGAGATGGACGGCGCCTGGGCCCTGTACGAGGCCTGGACCAAGCTCCTCACCGGGGACGCCGACACCGCGCTCGTCTACGCGTACGGCAAGAGCTCACCGGGCTCGGTGCGGGACGTGCTCACCCGGCAGCTCGACCCGTACTATCTGGCCCCCCTGTGGCCGGACGCCGTGGCCCTCGCGGCGCTGCAGGCGCAGGCACTCGTCGACGCCGGGCACACCGACGAACCCGCCCTCGCCGCGGTCGGCGCCCGCAGCCGCGCCGACGCCGCCGCCACCCCGCGCGCCCACCTCGGGGGCGCGGTACCGCACGGCGACTACGTCGTACGGCCCCTGCGCACCGGCGACTGCCCGCCCGTCACCGACGGCGCCGCCGCCGTGATCCTCGCGGCGGGGGAACGGGCCCGGGAGCTGTGCGAGCGGCCCGCCTGGATCCGCGGCATCGACCACCGCATCGAGGCCCACGCCCTCGGCGTGCGGGACCTCACCGACTCGCCCTCGGCGCGGCTGGCCGCCGAAAGGGCGGGCGCCTTCGAACGGCCCGTGGACACCGCCGAGTTGCACGCGCCGTTCAGCTCCCAGGAGGTGGTCCTGCGCAGGGCGCTCCGGCTCGACGACCGGGTGCGCGTGAACCCCTCCGGCGGGGCCCTCGCCGCCAACCCGGTCATGGCCGCGGGGCTCATCCGCATCGGCGAGGCCGCCGCCCGCATCCACCGCGGCGAGTCCGACCGCGCCCTGGCCCACGCCACCTCCGGGCCCTGCCTCCAGCAGAACCTGGTCGCCGTACTCGAAGGGGACGCACGATGAGCAAGGAGCCCGTGGCCGTCACAGGAATCGGCCAGACCAGGCACATGGCCGCCCGCCGGGACGTGTCGATCGCCGGACTCGTCCGCGAGGCGGCCCTGCGAGCCCTCGCCGACGCCGAGTTGACCTGGGCCGACGTCGACGCGGTGGTCATCGGCAAGGCGCCCGACTTCTTCGAGGGCGTGATGATGCCCGAGCTGTACCTCGCCGACGCGCTGGGCGCCGTCGGCAAGCCCATGCTCCGGGTGCACACCGCGGGCTCCGTCGGCGGGTCCACGGCCCTGGTCGCCGCGAACCTCGTCGCCGCCCGCGTCCACGGCACCGTCCTCACCCTCGCCTTCGAGAAGCAGTCCGAGTCCAACGCCATGTGGGGGCTGTCCCTCCCCGTCCCCTTCCAGCAGCCCCTGCTCGCCGGGGCCGGAGGCTTCTTCGCCCCGCACGTACGCGCCTACATGCGGCGCAGCGGCGCCCCCGACACCATCGGCTGTCTCGTCGCCTACAAGGACCGGCGCAACGCCCTGAAGAACCCCTACGCCCACCTGCACGAACACGACATCACCCTGGAGAGGGTGCAGGCCTCGCCCATGCTGTGGGACCCCATCCGCTACTCCGAGACCTGCCCCTCCTCCGACGGCGCCTGCGCCATGGTGCTCACCGACCGCGCCGGAGCCGCCCGCGCGCCCCGGCCGCCCGCGTGGGTCCTCGGCGGCGCCATGCGCAGCGAGCCCACCCTCTTCGCCGGCAAGGACTTCGTCTCCCCGCAGGCCGGCAAGGACTGCGCCGCCGACGTCTACCGGCAGGCCCGCGTCGCGGATCCGCGCCGGGACATCGACGCCGTCGAGATGTACGTGCCGTTCTCCTGGTACGAGCCCATGTGGCTGGAGAACCTCGGCTTCGCCGCGGAGGGCGAGGGCTGGAAGCTCACCGAGTCCGGCGTCACCGAACTCGACGGGGACCTGCCCGTCAACATGTCGGGCGGCGTGCTCTCCACCAACCCCATCGGCGCCTCCGGCATGATCCGCTTCGCCGAGGCCGCCCTCCAGGTCCGCGGCCAGGCCGGGGAACACCAGGTGGACGGCGCCCGCCGGGTGCTCGGTCACGCCTACGGCGGCGGCTCCCAGTTCTTCTCGATGTGGCTCGTGGGAGCACGGCCGCCGGACTCCTGAAAGGTCCTTCCCACGTGGGCTGTTGAGCATCGTGAGCGGTCGCTAGGCTGAGCCGCGGACGACGAACCGGGAGGAGCACGGACGTGGCCGAGAGCACGACCCAGCAGCAGCCGCTCGCGGGCTGGGACAAGCCGGAGCTGGATCTCAGCAAGGCCGAGTGGCAGTCCAGCAGCCGAGGGCTGGGCGATGTCCAGATCGCCTTTGTCGAGGGCTTCATCGCGATGCGCAACAGCGGCCGTCCGGAGAGCCCATCCCTCATCTTCACGCCCGCGGAGTGGGGCGCGTTCGTCTCCGGCGCGCGGGAAGGGGAGTTCGACCTCACCTGACCCACGTCCACCTGCGCTGATCCGGGGGTGTTCCGGGGCCGTTCGCGGACACGCGACCTGCGGGGCCCTGCCGGGGCCGACGCCTGAGCGAGGCTGGTCCCGGTGAGGGGACGGTCGTGTCCCGGAGGTGAGGGAAGCATGAGCACTGCGCCGGTCGTCGCCGCGGTCGACGGTTCCGAGGACAGCCTGCGTGCCCTGGAGTGGGCGAGGGACGCCGCTCGCCGCCGCGCGGCGCCGCTGCGGGTGGTCCACGTGCGCCAGTACGCCGCCTGGGGCCAGGCCGACGTGCTGGTCGCCGGGCCGCCCGACGCGGCGGACGATCCGGTCCTCGACGAGGTGCGCGCCCGCCTGGACGCCGGCGAAGGCGCACCGGCCGTGGAGTACCTCGCGCTGGAGGGCGTACCGGGCGCGGTCCTGCCCGGACTCGGCGCCGACGCACAGCTGCTGGTGCTCGGTTCCCGGGGCCGCGGCGGCTTCGCCAGCCTGCTGCTCGGCTCGAACGGCCTCGCCGCCGCCCGGGACGCCGAGTGCCCGGTGGTGGTCGTGCCCCGGCCCGGCCGGGAGGTCCACGGCGACGGCCCGGCCGAGCCCGGACCCCGGGTGGCCGTGGGCCTGCACGCCGACAGCCCCGACGACGCCGTCCTGGCCTTCGCCTTCGCCGAGGCGCGGCTGCGCCGGGCCCGGGTCCAGGTGATCGCCGCCTACCCGCGGCCGGTGCCGGCCTGGTCCGCGCCGGGCCAGACCGTCCCGCCCCCGGCGGACCAGGAGGCCGTCGCGCGCGAGATCCGCGCCCTCGCCGAGGGCTTCCTCGCTCCGCACCGCGA
>NZ_JBLEBI010000144.1:0-17765 GCF_047340315.1 Streptomyces sp. AF1A | reverse complement strand
GCGCCGAGATCCTCGACCGGCTCTCGTCGGCCCTGAAGAACCTCACCACCGGTGTGCCCCTGTGGCGGGCCTACGACGAGTGGGCCCGCGCCGAACTGCTGCGTGCGCAGGGCCAGGACACGACCGACACCTGGGCACCGCTGGTCACCGCCTTCGAATGCCTGGACCGCCCCTACGACCTCGCGCGCGTGCGCCACCGCCTCGCCGGCGCGCTGCTGGCCGAAGGCGGCGACGACGAGCGCGACCGCGCCCTGGAACTGCTCCGGCTGGCCGCGGCCGTGGCCGGGCACCTCGGCGCCCGCCCGCTCGCCGACGCCGTCGCCCACCTCGCCCAGCGCGCCCGCCTCACCCTCACCCGTACGCCCCGCGAGGCGCTCGCCCCCGCCGACCCGGCCGCGGCCCTCGGCCTCACCAGCCGGGAGCGGGACGTGCTCCGGCTGGTCTCGGCGGGCCGCACCAACCGTCAGATAGCCGAGGAACTCTTCATCTCCCCGAAGACCGCGAGCGTCCACGTCTCCAACATCCTCAGCAAGCTCGGCGTCTCGGGCCGCGGCGAGGCGGCGGCGGTGGCCCACCGGCTCGGGCTGTTCCCCGCGGACACCGAGGACCGGCTCGTGGCGGGATGAGGACGGCAGCACGGGACCGTGGGCCGAGGCTTACGCTGGGGGAACCGGCAGGGGGGAGAAGCCGTGTTCGACGCCTTCGATGAGCTGTTCGCGCCCAGCCGCAAGCACACCCGGGAGGAACAGAACCGTCTCGAGCTGACCCGCGAGGACGTCGGGGACAGCGACCCAGGGCGCGGTCCCATCGATCTCGCGTCCGGCAAGGCGGTCATCCGGTTGCCCGCGCCGCCGGCCCCCGCCGCGCAGGCGGAGCCGGACGAGGCGTGACGGCGGCAGGCCCGACGGCTACTTCACCTCCAGCTCCAGCACCCGGTCGTCGCCCTTCTTGGGTCTGCCGCGGCCGTCCGTGTTGCTCGTGACCAGCCAGATCTTGTCGCCGCCCGCCGCGGCCACCGTGCGCAGGCGGCCGTAGGTGCCGGTGAGGAAGGCCTGCGGGGGGGCCGCGGCCTGTGTGCCGCGCAGCGGAATCCGCCACAGGCGCTGGCCCTTCAGGGACGCCATCCAGATCACCCCGTGCAGAGAGGCGATGCCGCTCGGGGAGGCGTCGTCGGTGTGCCACTGGGCCAGCGGGCTCTGGAAGCGGCTGTCGGACGACGTGCCCTCGGCGTCCGGCCAGCCGTAGTTGCCGCCGGGCCTGATGGCGTTCAGCTCGTCCCAGGTGTCCTGGCCGAACTCCGAGGCGAACAGCCGCTGTCTGTCGTCCCAGGCCAGGCCCTGCACATTGCGGTGGCCGTACGAGTACACGGGAGAGCCGGGGAAGGGGTTGCCCGGTGCCGGGTCGCCCTCCGGGGTCAAGCGCAGGATCTTGCCGCCCAGGGACTTCCTGTCCTGCGCCAGACCGCGCAGGCCGCTCTCGCCGGTGCCCGCGTAGAGCATGCCGTCCGGGCCGAAGGCGATCCGGCCGCCGTTGTGGATGGGGCCCTTGGGGATGCCCTTGAACACCGTGTCCGGGGCGCCCAGTTGCTCACCGGCCGGCTTCCGCTCGTCGTACAGCATGCGGACGATGCGGTTGTCCGAGGCCGAGGTGAAGTAGGCGTAGATCATGTGGTCCGAGGCGTAGCCGGGGGACAGGGCGATACCCAGCAGACCGCCCTCGCCGGCCGGGGAGACCCCGGAGACCGTGCCCAGCTCCGTCTTCCGGCCCGTCTTCGCGTCGATCCGCGTGATCGTCCCGTCGTCACGGGAGGAGACCAGCAGAGCGCCGTCCGGCAGCGCCGCCAGACCCCAGGGCGTCCTCAGAGCCTCCGCCACCGTGCGCAGCACCTTCACCGAGCCCTTGGCCGGTGCGGCCGACTCGGTGGCCGCACCGGACGCGGCGGTGCCCCCGCGCGCCGTACCGCCGCTGTCGCCCGGGGAATCGCTCCCGCCGGACGAGCACCCGGCCGTCAGCAGCAGGGCGGCCGCGGCCAACACGGCCGTCACAGCTCGACGTTGCACGATCATGGTCCCTCCGGGGCGGCGATCCAGCGGCAGGTCTCGTACCTCTCATACACCGCCGACCCCGCCCGGGTTCCCGATTGACGCCAACCGACCGCCGGAACCTCCGCGCCGTGCTCCCGGCGGTGTGCGGTCCGCGTCCCGTCCATCGGTGGCCCTGAGCGGTAGGCGCCGTGATCGGGCGGGGTGGCCGGGCTGCGGCCTTCGGGCGGTGCGCCCGGGGAGGGGGCGTGGGCCGGGGTGGCCCCCGCCTCGCCGAACCCCCCGGCCGGCCCGGCCCGGTCCCGATCCCGTCGGCGTCCCGTCAGTGCCCCGTCGGCGTCCCGTCAGGGCCCGACAGCGCCCCGTCAGTCCCACGACCCCTGGGCCGCCGGCAGGCGGGACACCTCCGCCAGGTCCTCGTCGGTCAGCCGCAGGTCGGCCGCCGCCGCGTTCTCGGCGGCCCAGCGGGCCTGTTTGGTGCCGGGCAGCGCGATCACGTGGCGGCCCTGGGCCAGCACCCAGGCGAGGGCCACCTGCGCCGGGGTGACGTGCTCGCCGTGGCGCCGGGCGATCCGGCGCAGGCCGGCCACGATCGGCTGGTTGGCCGCCATCATCTCGGCGGTGAACCGGGGATGCCGGGCGCGCACGTCGTCCGGCTCGAAGCCCTCGCCCGGGGTCAGTGTGCCGGTCAGGAAGCCGTTGCCCAGCGGCATCGCCGCGAGGAGGCCCACGCCCCGCGCCTCGCACCACGGAAGGAGCGCCTGCAGGGCTTCCGGTGACCACACCGACAGCTCCGCCTGCACCGCGGAGACCGGGAACACCTGCTGCACGCGCTGCAACTGGCGGAGCGTGGCGTCGTGCAGCCCGGCACCCGAGCGGCGCCCGCCGCGCGCCCCGACCGCGCACAGGCCCAGCGCCCGCACCTTCCCCGCCCGCACCAGCTCGGCCATGGCGCCCCAGGTCTCCTCGACCGGCACCTCCGGGTCGGCGCGGTGCAGCTGGTAGAGGTCGATCACGTCCGTCTGCAGGCGGCGCAGCGAGGCGTCGCAGGCCCGCTTCACGTAGCCGGGGCGGCCGTTGGCCACGATGTGCTGCTCGCCCACCAGCAGCCCCACCTTCGTGGACACGAAGGCGTCCGCGCGCCGCTCCTTGAGCACCCGGCCCAGCAGCAGCTCGTTGGTGAACGGGCCGTACATGTCCGCGGTGTCCAGCAGCGTCGAGCCCAGGTCCAGCGCCCGGTGCACGCATCTCAGCGACTCGTCCCCGCGCTGCATGGACCCGCTGTACGCCCAGCTCATCGGCATGCACCCGAGTCCGACGGACCCCACCGCGAGCGCCCCCGCGCCGATCGTCCTGCGCTCCACCTGCTCGTGAACCTCCCTCTGCCCGGCCCCCAACCTAACCTCTGCACGCGCGCGTGCCTGACATAGCCTCCTGACCATGAGTGCAGACGTATGGCTTCCCATCGCGCCGGAGGAGATCGAGGGGCTTCCGGAGGGGCCCCGGTACCTGTTCTGGGACGGGGGTGAGCAGTTCCCGGCCGACCCGGGCGACTGCTCCTTCTACGTGGTGCCCTACATGAAGCCCGCCGGGATCGGGCTGCGCCCACTGCCGCGGATGGTCCGCGTCGAGGTCGTGCAGACGCTGTCGGCAGGCGTCGACCACGTGCAGCCGGGCCTGCGGCACCTGCACCCGGGCGTGCGGCTGTGCAACGCGCGCGGCGTGCACGAGGCGAGTACCGCCGAACTGGCCCTGACCCTGGTCCTCGCCTCCCTGCGCGGCGTCCCGGACTTCGTACGGGCCCAGGAGCGCGGGGAGTGGCTCGGCGGATTCAGGCCCGCCCTCGCCGACAGGACGGTCCTCATCGTCGGCTACGGCTCCATCGGCGCCGCCATCGAGGACCGGCTCGTGCCCTTCGAGGTTGCGCGGGTGGCGCGCGTCGCGCGCTCCGAGCGCACCACAGCGCGCGGTCCCGTGCATCCGCTCACCGAATTGCCTTCTCTGCTTCCACACGCCGACGTCGTGATCCTCTCCACGCCCTTGACGGCCGAGACGCGGGGCCTGGCCGACGCCGACTTCCTGGCGCGGATGAAGGACGGGGCGCTGCTGGTGAACGTGGCGCGCGGGCCCGTCGTCGACACGAAGGCCCTGCTCATGGAGCTGGAGAGCGGCCGGCTCAGCGCGGCCCTGGACGTCACGGACCCCGAGCCGCTGCCGCCCGGACACCCGCTCTGGCAGGCCCCCGGCGTGCTCATCAGCCCCCACATGGGCGGCCCCACATCGGCCTTCCTGCCGCGCGCCAAGCGGCTGCTCGTCGACCAGTTGACCCGGTTCGTGAACCAGGAGCCCCTGCGCAACGTGATGGTGACGACGGGCGCGGACTGACGGGACTCCGTTTCCGGCACCCTCCGCAACCTCCCGGACGCGGTCCGTGCCCGTATCCCCGCTGGTCGTCACGGAGCGTAGAGAAGCTATGTCCCTGAGTGACGATACTGGTGTATCGTCCCGACAGGGGCTGCCGCCGACCGTTCGGCGCCGGGGATGACATTTCAGCTCTGTGAGGGGGGCGACGGGCGATGCACGGCCTATGGACGAACGATCCGACGCGGCGGAGCCGCCGACGGCGACCCTGGCGCACGGCCGCACGCAGACGCGGCCATCACACCGGCCACCACAACCACCACCAGCGCCGGCACAGCGGCCGCAGGAGGCATGCGCACCCAGCACACCGGGACCGGCGGGACGCGGGAGCGCGGAGCGGGAGGCCCCGGTGAGTGCGCCCCCCTCCGCGACGACCACGCTCGACGAGGCGGTGCGCGCACCGCACCCGCAGGGGGCGCCACCGCCCCGCAGGCCGGCCGCCGGGGGGCGCACACGCACCTCCGAGCAGCTCGTCCTGGCCCTGATCTGCGCGGGGTACGCCGTCGGCGCCGCGTTCGACTGGGGCACGGAGGAAGTCGCGCTGGTCATGGGCGACTTCGGGCTGAGCGCCGCGGCCGGCGCCGCCGCCGTCTCCTGCTTCCTGTACGCCCGCAGCCCACGCGTGCGCTTCCGCTCGGCCTGGCTGCTGTTCTCCCTCTCCTCCACGATGGCGGCCCTGGGCAACGCGATCTGGGGGTGGTACGAGGTCGTCCTGGGACGGCCCGTGCCCAGCCCCTCCTACGCCGACCTGTTCTTCCTGTGCTTCGCGCCGCCCGCCATCGTGGGCCTGCTCGTGCTCGCCAAGCGGCCGGTGACGAAGGCCGGCTGGATCTGCCTCGCGCTGGACGCCTGGCTGATCGGCGGCTCGCTGCTCACCCTGTCGTGGAGTCTCGCGCTCGCCCAGGCGGCCCGGTTCGACGGGCCCAGCGTGGCGCACACCGCGCTGTCGCTGGCGTACCCGCTGCTCGACATCGCGCTCGTCAGCATGGTGCTGGCGCTGCACTTCCGCCGCGCCCCGGGCAACCGCACGGCGGTGAACACCGCGATTGGCGCGCTGGCCCTGACCGTGATGTGCGACGCGCTGTTCACCTCGCCGCTGATGCACAGCAGTTACCACTCCGGGCAGTTGCTGGACGCGGGCTGGTTCGCCGGCTCGCTGCTGCTCGCCTACGCCCCCTGGGCCACTCCCCGGCACGGGCGAACGGAGGAGCGGGCGTCGGACGGGCACACGCGCGTGGTGCACGAGCACGTACCCGGACACCGCGGCGCCGGCCGCCCCGTGCCGGTGCCCGCCCCGGGAGGCGACCACGGCCGGTATCCGGCCGGGCGCCCGATCACCGGCTCCCTCGCCGCCCTCACCCCGTACCTCGCCGCCGCCGTGTGCACCCTGGGCATCCTGTACAACGTCCTCAACGGCCGCAGACCCGACCACGTCGTGCTGATCACCGCGGGCGCCGTGGTGCTCGCGCTCGTCATCCGGCAGGGCATCATGCTGCTGGACAACATCACCCTCACCCAGGAACTGGCGCAGAAGGAGAACCACTTCCGCTCCCTGGTGCAGGGCTCCAGCGACGTCATCATGATCGCCGCGCCCAACGGCATCCTGCGGTACGTCTCCCCGGCGGCCGCCGGGGTCTACGGCCGGCCCGCCGAGGAGCTGGTGGGCACCGAACTGGCCGCGCTCATCCACCCGGAGGACCTGGGCCGTGTGGTGCACGAGGTGCGCCGCTTCCTCGCCGCCAGCCCGCTGGAGGAACCCACCACGCGCATCGAGTGCCGCTTCCGCTCCGGTGACGGCGGCTGGCTCAACGTCGAGTCCACCGTCAACCGGCACCACGGCGGCCTGATCTTCAACAGCCGGGACGTGACCGAGCGGGTGCGCCTGCAGGCACAGCTGCAGCACAACGCCGAGCACGACCCGCTGACCGACCTGCCCAACCGGGCGCTGTTCACCCGGCGCGTCCAGCAGGCCCTGTCCGGGCGCCGGGCCACCGACCGGGGCGCCGCCCTGCTGGGCACGGCCGTGCTCTTCATCGACCTGGACGGCTTCAAGGCCGTCAACGACACGATCGGGCACCAGGCCGGGGACGAACTGCTCGTCCAGGCCGCCCGCAGACTCCAGGACGGGGTCCGGCAGGGCGACACCGCGTCCCGGCTGGGCGGCGACGAGTTCGCGGCCCTGATCGCCGGCGACGGCGCCCGGGACCGTGCCGCCCGGGAGCGCAACATCCTGGAGCTCGCCGACCGCCTCAGGGTGACCCTCTCCCAGCCGTACTCGATCGACGGCAACGATGTCCGCGTCAACGCCTCCATCGGCGTCGCCTTCGCCGAACCGGGTCTCGGCGCGGGCGAGCTGCTGCGCAACGCCGACCTCGCGATGTACCGCGCGAAGTCGGCGGGGAAGGGTCGGGTGGAGCTGTACCGGCCGCAGATGCAGCAGGACGTCGTCCGCAAGGCGGAGCTGGCCACCCGGCTGCGCGCCGCGCTGCACGAGGGCGAGTTCACGCTGCTGCACCAGCCGGTGGTGTGCCTGGAGACCGGCCGGATCACGGCGGTCTCGGCGCAGGCGCGCTGGCGCTCCTCGCAGGGGGTGCTGTTCACCCCGGCCGAGTTCCTGCGGGTAGCCGAGGACGGCGACAAGACCGCCGAGCTGGACCGCTGGATCCTCCACGAGGCCGTGGAGCAGGCCGCCGAGCGGGCGGCGACCGGGCTCGTCGTACCGGTGGCGGTGCGGATGAGCGCCCGGCGGCTGCTGGACCGCTCGCTGCGGCCGGCCTCCGTGGAGGCGCTGCTGTCCCGCCACGGGCTGCCGCCGGGGGCGCTGGTCGTCGAGCTGTCCGACACGGACCCGCGGCTCTCCCCGGACGAGCTGGAGCGCCGGCTGACCGCGCTCAGCCGGCTCGGGGTGCGGATCGCGCTGGACGGCGTCGGCAGCGGCCACGCGGCGATCACCGCCCTCAGAAGGCTGCCCGTGGACGTCCTCAAGCTCGACCGCAGCCTGGTCGAGGGCGTGGTCGAGTCCCCGCGGCTGCACAAGATCACCAGCGGCCTGCTGCGGATCGCCGGCGACCTGGGGCTCCAGTGCGTCGCCGAGGGCGTGGACCTGCCCGGTCAGGTGGCCGCCCTGCGCGCCATGGGCTGCACGCACGCGCAGGGCATGGCGTTCGCCGGAGCGCTGGACGAGTACCGGCTGCGCCGGGCACTCGGATCGGGCCACTATCCGGTGCCCCGCACGCCGGCCGAACCGGCCTTCGCAGGGAAGGCCTCGGGGGTGTACACAGGGGGTGTTACCGCTGTCCTCGGAGGCGGCAGTGCTCATCGTTCACATTCTGAGACGCCCGTCCCACCCACTTGACACGTGGTGCGTGCCAGGGAGAGGGTCAGTTCCATGCGCACCCGAATTCTCGTACTTGGACAGCGCGTCGGCTGAGCTGGGACCCACCGGAGGACGATCCGGAATCCCCAGCGACCTCACCGGCGCGCTCCCCTCGCTTGCCTTGCGGCACGAGGGGTTTTTTGTTGCACGAGTGCCTCCCGTGCAGCGCTTGAACTCCGCACGAACCTCGCAAAAACCCTCAGCATCGAGAAGAGAATGCCGATGACCGAGCAGGCCACCGGGGCCCACCATCCGCAGCCGCGGCCCCGATCCGGAGGACAGCACTCCGCCACCGTCGAGCACGTCACGGGTGCGCAGTCCCTCATCCGCTCCCTCGAGGAGGTCGGCGCGGACACGGTATTCGGCATTCCCGGCGGCGCGATCCTGCCGGCCTACGACCCGCTGATGGACTCGAACCGGGTGCGGCACGTCCTGGTCCGCCACGAGCAGGGCGCCGGCCACGCCGCCACGGGGTACGCGCAGGCCACCGGCAAGGTCGGCGTCTGCATGGCCACGTCGGGCCCGGGCGCCACCAACCTGGTCACCCCGATCGCGGACGCCCACATGGACTCGGTGCCGCTCGTGGCGATCACCGGGCAGGTGGCCTCCCGGGCGATCGGCACGGACGCCTTCCAGGAGGCGGACATCGTCGGCATCACGATGCCGATCACCAAGCACAACTTCCTGGTCACCAAGGCCGACGACATCCCGCGCGTGATCGCGCAGGCCTTCCACATCGCCTCCACCGGCCGCCCCGGCCCGGTCCTGGTCGACATCGCCAAGGACGCCCTCCAGGCGAGGACCACCTTCTCCTGGCCGCCGGTGATGGACCTGCCCGGCTACCGCCCGGTGACCAAGCCGCACGCCAAGCAGATCCGCGAGGCCGCGAAGCTCATCACCGCCGCCAGGCGGCCCGTCCTCTACGTCGGCGGCGGTGTCATCAAGGCACACGCCACCGCCGAGCTCAAGGTCCTCGCCGAGCTCACCGGAGCGCCCGTCACCACCACCCTGATGGCGCTCGGCGCGTTCCCCGACAGCCACCCGCTGCACGTGGGAATGCCGGGCATGCACGGTGCGGTCACCGCCGTCACCGCGCTGCAGAAGGCCGACCTGATCGTCGCCCTCGGAGCCCGCTTCGACGACCGCGTCACCGGCAAGCTGGACAGCTTCGCCCCGTACGCCAAGATCGTCCACGCCGACATCGACCCGGCGGAGATCGGCAAGAACCGCGCCGCCGACGTGCCGATCGTGGGTGACGCCCGCGAGGTCCTCGCCGACCTGGTCCAGGCCGTGCAGAAGGAGCACAGTGAGGGCCACAAGGGCGACTACACCGCCTGGTGGAGCGACCTCAACCGCTGGCGCGAGACCTACCCGCTCGGGTACGACCTGCCCGAGGACGGCTCGCTCTCGCCGCAGCAGGTCATCGAGCGCATCGGGCAGCTCGCGCCCGAGGGCACGATCTTCGCGGCGGGCGTCGGCCAGCACCAGATGTGGGCCGCGCACTTCATCCAGTACGACACGCCCGCCACCTGGCTCAACTCCGGCGGCGCCGGGACGATGGGCTACGCGGTGCCGGCCGCCATGGGCGCCAAGGCCGGGCAGCCGGGCCGTACGGTCTGGGCGGTCGACGGCGACGGCTGCTTCCAGATGACCAATCAGGAGCTGACCACCTGCGCCCTGAACAACATCCCGATCAAGGTCGCCATCATCAACAACGGCGCCCTCGGGATGGTCCGCCAGTGGCAGACCCTCTTCTACAACCAGCGCTACTCCAACACCGTGCTGCACAGCGGCCCCGACGACGTCAACCCGGAGGCCCGCGGCACGCGCGTGCCGGACTTCGTGAAGCTGTCCGAGGCGATGGGCTGCGTGGGCCTGCGCTGCGAGCGGCCGGAAGACCTGGACAAGGTCATCCAGGAGGCCAACTCCATCAACGACCGCCCCGTGGTCGTCGACTTCGTCGTCCACGAGGACGCGATGGTGTGGCCGATGGTCGCCGCCGGCACCTCCAACGACGAGATCATGGCCGCCCGGGACGTCCGCCCCGACTTCGGCGACAGCGAAGACGACTGACCTTCAACAGGCAAGGAAGAGCAGAACACACCATGTCCAAGCACACGCTCTCCGTCCTGGTGGAGAACACGCCGGGCATCCTCGCCCGGATCGCCGCCCTGTTCTCCCGGCGCGGCTTCAACATCGACTCGCTCGCGGTCGGCGTCACCGAGCACCCCGACATCTCCCGCATCACCATCGTGGTGAACGTCGAGGACCTGCCGCTGGAGCAGGTGACCAAGCAGCTCAACAAGCTCGTCAACGTGCTGAAGATCGTCGAGCTGGAACCGGGCCAGGCCGTGCAGCGCGAACTCGTCCTGGTGAAGGTCCGCGCGGACAACGAGACCCGCTCCCAGATCGTGGAGATCGTCCAGCTGTTCCGCGCCAAGACGGTCGACGTCTCCCCGGAGGCCGTGACCATCGAGGCCACCGGGTCCGGCGACAAGCTGTCCGCCATGCTCAAGATGCTCGAGCCGTTCGGCATCAAGGAGCTGGTCCAGTCCGGCACGATCGCGATCGGCCGGGGCGCCCGTTCGATCACGGACCGTTCGCTGCGCGCTCTGGACCGATCCGCGTAAGGCTGGAAAGGGGCGGTCGGCGTGTCGCCGACCGCCCGTATGCCGAGACCCCGAGACTTCCGTCCCACCCGCCGTCATACGGTGGGTCGCATCACCTGCACACAAGGAGAGAACCCAAAGTGGCCGAGCTGTTCTACGACGCTGACGCCGATCTGTCGATCATCCAGGGCCGCAAGGTCGCCGTGATCGGCTACGGCAGCCAGGGTCACGCCCACGCCCTGTCGCTGCGCGACTCCGGTGTCGACGTCCGGGTCGGTCTGCACGAGGGCTCCACCTCCAAGGCGAAGGCCGAGGAGCAGGGCCTGCGCGTGGTGACCCCGTCGGAGGCCGCCGCCGAGGCCGACGTCATCATGATCCTGGTTCCGGACCCGATCCAGGCCCAGGTCTACGAGGAGTCCATCGCCCCGAACCTGAAGGACGGCGACGCGCTGTTCTTCGGCCACGGCTTCAACATCCGCTTCGGCTTCATCAAGCCCCCGGCCGGCGTGGACGTGTGCATGGTCGCCCCGAAGGGCCCGGGCCACCTGGTGCGCCGTCAGTACGAGGAGGGCCGCGGCGTTCCGTGCATCGCCGCCGTCGAGCAGGACGCGTCCGGCAACGCCTTCGCGCTGGCCCTGTCGTACGCCAAGGGCATCGGCGGCACCCGCGCCGGCGTCATCAAGACGACCTTCACCGAGGAGACCGAGACCGACCTCTTCGGCGAGCAGGCCGTGCTCTGCGGCGGCACCGCCGCCCTGGTCAAGGCGGGCTTCGAGACCCTGACCGAGGCCGGCTACCAGCCTGAGATCGCCTACTTCGAGTGCCTGCACGAGCTGAAGCTGATCGTCGACCTCATGTACGAGGGCGGCCTGGAGAAGATGCGCTGGTCGATCTCCGAGACCGCCGAGTGGGGCGACTACGTCACCGGCCCGCGCATCATCACCGACGCCACCAAGGCCGAGATGAAGAAGGTCCTCGCCGAGATCCAGGACGGCTCCTTCGCCCAGCAGTGGATGGACGAGTACCACGGCGGCCTGAAGAAGTACAACGAGTACAAGCAGCAGGACTCCGAGCACCTGCTGGAGACCACCGGCAAGCAGCTGCGCAAGCTGATGAGCTGGGTGAACGAGGAGGCGTAAGCCTCGCGTCAGGGGGGCCGGGGCACGCTGCTCCGGCCCCCGTTCCACACCGCCGGCAGGGCTACGGAACGTAGAACCCCGTCCGGGTGATCCTTCCGCAGCGGCGTAATGCAACGACCGCGGCGCCACTAGACTGCTGCACAACATACGCGTCAGGCCCACAGCGTCGTGCGTCTTCCACGCGGCTAGCACCCCTCCACCGCCAGCGGCCGTCGGGACGGCCGTCCGCATTGGACTTGTGAGGACTCACGTGAGCTCGAAACCCGTCGTACTCATCGCCGAAGAGCTTTCGCCCGCGACCGTCGACGCCCTCGGCCCGGACTTCGAGATCCGGCACTGCAACGGAGCCGACCGAGCCGAACTGCTCCCCGCCATCGCCGACGTCGACGCGATCCTGATCCGTTCCGCCACGAAGGTCGACGCGGAGGCCATCGCGGCGGCCAAGAAGCTCAAGGTCGTCGCGCGCGCGGGCGTCGGCCTGGACAACGTCGACGTCTCCGCCGCCACCAAGGCCGGCGTGATGGTCGTCAACGCCCCGACCTCCAACATCGTCACCGCCGCCGAGCTGGCCTGCGGTCTGCTCCTGTCCTCCGCCCGCAACATCCCGCAGGCCAACGCCGCGCTGAAGAACGGCGAGTGGAAGCGCAGCAAGTACACGGGCGTCGAGCTGGCCGAGAAGACGCTGGGCGTCGTGGGCCTGGGCCGCATCGGCGCCCTCGTCGCGCAGCGCATGTCCGCCTTCGGCATGAAGGTCGTCGCCTACGACCCCTACGTGCAGCCCGCGCGGGCCGCGCAGATGGGCGTCAAGGTGCTGTCCCTGGACGAGCTGCTCGAGGTCTCCGACTTCATCACCGTCCACCTGCCCAAGACCCCCGAGACCCTCGGCCTCATCGGCGACGAGGCGCTGCGCAAGGTCAAGCCGAGCGTGCGCATCGTCAACGCCGCGCGCGGCGGCATCGTCGACGAGGAGGCGCTGTACGCGGCGCTGAAGGAGGGCCGGGTCGCCGGCGCCGGCCTCGACGTGTACGCCAAGGAGCCGTGCACCGACTCGCCGCTGTTCGAGCTGGACCAGGTGGTCTGCACCCCGCACCTCGGCGCCTCCACCGACGAGGCCCAGGAGAAGGCCGGCATCGCCGTCGCCAAGTCGGTGCGCCTCGCGCTCGCCGGTGAGCTGGTGCCGGACGCGGTCAACGTCCAGGGCGGCGTCATCGCCGAGGACGTCAAGCCCGGTCTGCCGCTCGCCGAGCGCCTCGGCCGGATCTTCACCGCGCTGGCCGGCGAGGTCGCGGTCCGCCTCGACGTCGAGGTCTACGGCGAGATCACCCAGCACGACGTGAAGGTGCTGGAGCTGTCCGCGCTCAAGGGCGTGTTCGAGGACGTCGTGGACGAGACGGTGTCGTACGTCAACGCCCCGCTGTTCGCGCAGGAGCGCGGGGTCGAGGTCCGCCTGACCACCAGCTCGGAGTCCGCCGACCACCGCAACGTGGTGACCGTGCGCGGCACGCTGGCGGGCGGCGAGGAGGTGTCGGTCTCCGGCACGCTGGCCGGCCCGAAGCACGTCCAGAAGATCGTCGCGGTCGGCGACTACGACGTCGACCTCGCGCTCGCCGACCACATGGTCGTCCTGCGCTACGAGGACCGTCCGGGTGTCGTCGGCACCGTCGGCCGCATCCTCGGCGAGGCGGGCATCAACATCGCCGGCATGCAGGTCGCGCGCGCGGTGGCGGGCGGAGAGGCGCTCGCCGTGCTCACCGTGGACGACACGGTGGGCTCCGGCGTGCTGGCCGAGGTGGCCTCCGAGATCGGGGCGACGTCGGCCCGGTCGGTGAACCTGGTCTGAGGACGCCGCACAGCCACCGGACGCCGGACGGGCCGATGACGCCCGTCCGGCGTTCGCCTGTTCCGCCTCCCGTGCGTCAGGTGACGTTGATCGTGGTGGAGGGGGAGGTCTGGTCACCGACGGTGAAGGACACGGTGGCGGCGCCGGTGCGGGCATCCTCCGTGGCGCTGACGCAGACCCACATGATGCTCTCCGTTCCCGCCGCGTCGCCGACCAGCAGATCGACGTCCTTGAAGGTCAGGACGGTCCCGTTGGCGGAGAGCGCGCCCACGTGGACGACATTGTCTCTGTTGCCGGCCCTGACGGTCAGCTGGTGGTCGGGCTCGTTCGGCCCGCCCCAGCGGAACCCGCTGGGCAGCGACGCGACAACGGTCTGCGGGGGGAGGTTCGTGGAACCGTTGTTGCGCACCTTGACGCCGGGGTACTTGCCCTCCCCGCCCCTTGGCGCGAGCACCGGGGTGCCGCTCGCCGAGACGGTGACGGCCGGTCTGACGAGGATCCGAGTCGAGGGCGATTTCTTCCCCGCGACGTCGAAGGTCAGGGCGGTGGAGCCGGGCGGGCGTCGTGGCCGGCACTCACGCAGACCCAGACGGTGGTCGTGCCGGGCAGGTGCAGATCGACGTCGGTGAAGGTGAGCGAGCCACCGTCACCGGACAGGGCTCCGGGGTACGCGGTCTTGGTCCCGTTGGACTGCTGCACGGTCAGCTGGTAGTCGGCCTGTGCCTGTGTGCCCCAGAGCAGGCGGCGGCCTTCGGGCAGGGTGACCGTCACGTTCACCGGCTCCAGGCGGCCCCGGCCTCCTTGCCGGCGCTGACGCTGCCGTTCTGGCCGGTGTCACCGCCCCTGCCCCCGAAGTTGTCGGTGCAGGCAGGGGTCGCGCCCTTGCCACGGGCAAAACCCGATGCACCCCGCGCCGCTGTCCCTTGGTCATTTTCCACGCGCAGCGTTCCGTCCGAGCCACGCGTGCCGCCACCTGCCCCACCCGGAACATCATTGAAGCTCCTACCACCGCCTCCGGCGATCAGGAGCGGCTTGCCGAGCCGCTGGCTGTACAGGCCGCTCATGCCGCCGCCACCGGGCGCTCCGCCCCCCATGTCGACGACGACCAGCAGGATCTCGCCCGGCTGGACCGCGATGTCCCCGGTGGCGAACCCGCCCCCGCCGCTTCCCTCTTGCTTGCCGCCGCCCCAGCAGCGGGCGTTGATCGTGGTGACACCGGGCGGACCTTGAATTCCTGCACCTTGCCGGTGTGGTTGAACCGCTCGATGCGGTTGTAGAGGGGGATGGCCGGGCTCTCGACCCCTGCGGGCGCCGGCTCGGCGGTCTCTGCCGGCGCGAGTTCGGGGGTCATGGTCTCCAGGGCCATGATGGTCGTCCTTTCCTTGAGGTCTTCGACTGGTCGTCGTCGGTGCATCGGTCGTGTTCGTTCAGGGGCACCTCTCTCGTGGATCGACGTCGCTGGGATCCGGCCCGGCGTCCCACATCCGTCGCACCCATCGCAGGGTGAGGCGCGGAGCCGGCCGGCCGTGGGTGAGCCCTCTCGGGATACGGCTCCGCCTGCTGGAGCCGTCCTGCCGGACCGGGACCGGCCCAGCGATTCGACGGACTTGCACCACAGGTCCAGGTCGCGGGCGGCGCTCAGCTCGTCGGAGCGGGCCCGGGCCGGTGATCAGACACCGGTGCGTGGCCGGACGGCGTCCACCGGGATTCTCCGCCGACGAAGCGGCGCCGGACGGGCACTCCCAGCCCGTCCGGCGCCGCTTCGGTACCCCTTACCTGTCGGTCACCCCCTGCCCCTCGGTCACACGGATCGACCTCAAGGCCCGGGCCGCCAGCAGCGCCGCGGCCGCCAGCAGGACGGTGGCGGCGATCGCCGCGCCCTGCATCCCGCTGGTGAACGCCTCGCGGGCCGCCGCCGCCAGGGCGTCTCCCGCGCGCCCCGGGAGCCGGCCGGCCACGGTGAGCGCGCCGCCGAGGGTCTCGCGGGCCGCGTCCGGCGCCGCGGTCGGGACGTCGTGGCGGTAGACCGCCGTGCCGATCGAGCCGAGGACCGCCATGCCGAGCGCCCCGCCGAACTCCGCGCCGGTCTCCATCAGGGAGGACGCCGAACCGGCCCGCTCCACCGGCGCGCTGCTCAGGGCCAGGTCGGTGATCTGGGAGATGACCATGACGATCCCGGAGGCGAGGACCCCGCACGCGACCAGGACCAGCCAGAGGGCGTCACTGTCCGCGAAGGCCAACAGGGCGTAGCCGGCCGCGGCGATCGCGAAGCCGGCGGCGACGACGTGGGCGCGGTTCACGCCCTTCTGCACCAGCGCGGTCGCCGCCGGTGCGGCCATGCCGATCGGCACCGAGGGCAGCAGCGCCCACAGGGCCGCCTCCATCGCGCTCTTGCCGAGCACCGACTGCAGGTACTGGGTGGTGAAGAAGGCGGAGCCCATCATCCCGAACGACGCGACCAGGTTGAGCACCACGGAGGGCGCGAAGCCGCGGCCGCGGAAGAGCGCCGGGTCGATCATCGGGGACGCGGCGGTGCGCTGGCGGCGGACGAACAGGGCCGCGAAGACCAGACCGACGGCGATCGAGACGACGTAGGAGACGCGGAAGCCCTCCGACGGCAGTTCCTTCAGGCCGTAGATGACGGGCAGGACCGCGGCCATCGACAGCGGGACGCTCGGCCAGTCGAAGCGGCCGGGCCGCGGGTCGCGTGACTCCGGCAGCAGGAGCGGGCCGAGGATCAGCAGCAGGGCCATCGCGGGCAGGTTGACGAGGAAGACCGAGCCCCACCAGAAGTGCTCCACCAGGATGCCGCTCATCACCGAGCCGAGGGCGATGCCACCGGTCATCACGCCGGACCACAGGCCGATCGCCTTCGCGCGCTGGCCGGGGTCGGTGAACATCGTGCGGACCAGCGCCATGGTCGACGGCATCAGGGTCGCGCCGCCGATGCCGAGGACCGCGCGGGCCGCGATCAGCACCTCGGCGCTGCTCGCGTAGGCCGCGGTCAGGGACGCGGCGCCGAAGGCCCCGGCGCCCATGAGGAGGAGCCTGCGGCGGCCGACGCGGTCGCCCAGCGCGCCCATGGTCATCAGCAGGCCGGCCAGGACGAAGCCGTAGATGTCGAAGATCCACAGTTGCTGGATGCCGCTCGGTTCGAGGTCGGCGCTGATCGCCGGGATGGCGAAGTACAGCACCGAGACGTCCATCGAGACCAGCAGCAGCGGCAGCATCAGCACGCCGAGAGCGGTCCACTCGCGGCGTCCGGCGCGGGTGGGGGCGGCGCCTTCGGCGCCGAGCGAGGTGGTGGTGCCCGTCGAGTTTGTCATGCCGGTGACTGTACGGGCGTATTAAACGCTTGTATAGAACGTCTGTATAAGTCATCCGTCTAGGACGGTTGTATGGACCGACGGTAGGGTGGGGCGCATGGGACACCGCGAAGACCTGCTCGAAGGCGCCAAGCGCTGCCTGCTGGAGAAGGGGTTCCTGCGCACGACCGCGCGGGACATCGTCAAGGAGTCGGGCACCAACCTGGCGTCGATCGGCTACCACTACGGGTCGAAGGACGCGCTGCTGGTGCAGGCCTATGTGTCGCTGGTCCAGGAGATGGGGGACCGCTACGGACCCGGGTGGGGAGCGGGCGAGGTGCCCCGGACCGCTCCGGGCTCGCTGGACCGCTTCCGCGAGGTGTGGGCCAACATCATCGGCTCGGTGCCCGAGGCCCGTCCGATCTGGCTGCTGAGCTTCGAGCTCATCCTGCAGGGCGACCGCCTGCCCGAGGTGCGCAGGATGCTGGCCGCGGCGCAGGAGGAGGGCCGCTCGGGCATCGTCCCGCTGTTCAACGGCGTCCCCGAGGAGAAGCTGGACAGGGAGACCGTGGAGACCGAGGGCCGCTTCTACACGACGCTGCTGCAGGGCCTCATGGTCCAGTGGCTCTTCGACCCGGACTCGGCGACCACCGCGGAGCAGCTCACCGAGGGCCTGCGCCGCGTCGTCGACGGAGTCGGCAGGAGCTGACGTGCCGGCCGGCCGTCCCCGCGGAGACGGCCGAGGCCGGCCTGGCCTGTCACGTCGTACCCCGCGCTGCCGAGGGGGCGCCGTCGGACCGGCTCACAGCCGCGCCCGCTTCAGCGCCATGTGCAGCAGCAGCCGGTCCTCCCCGTCGTCCAGGTCCAGGCCCGTCAGCTGCTCCACCCGGGACAGGCGGTAGTACAGGGTCTGCCGGTGGATGCCCAGTTCGGCGGCCGTGCGGCCGGCCTGGCCCGCGCGGTCGAGGAAGACCTCGGCGGTGCGGGCCAGCTCCCGGTGGGCGGGGGAGAGCAGCGGGCCGGCGACGGGATC
>NZ_JBLEBI010000143.1:0-17800 GCF_047340315.1 Streptomyces sp. AF1A | reverse complement strand
AGCGACCCCGTGCTGCTGCGGCACCTGCTGTGGATCGCGGTCGCCTCGGGACTGCCCCTGCAGCTGCACGCGGGCCTCGGCGAGCCGGGCTCCCGCATCGACCGCACCGACCCCGTGCTGCTCACCGACTTCGTCCGGGCCACGGCGGGCCTCGGCACCGACCTGATCCTGTTGCACGGCTACCCCTACCACCGGCACGCCGCCCACCTGGCCGGCGTCTTCCCGCACGTGTACGCCGACTCCGGCGCCGCGCTGGTACGCACCGGCGCCCGGGCGGCCACGGTCCTCGCCGAGATCCTGGAGCTGGCCCCGTTCGGCAAGATCCTCTTCTCCAGCGGCGCCCACGGACTGCCCGAACTGCACGTGGTCGGCGCCCGCCTCTTCCGCGAGGCCCTGAACCGGGTCCTCGGCACCTGGGTCGCCGAGGACGCCTGGTCCCTGGAGGACGCCCAGCGGGTGGCCGGGCTGATCGCCTCCGGCACCGCGCGCCGGGTGTACGGGCTGGCGTGACCGAGGGGCGAAACGTTGGTTGAATGAAAGGACGTGCGCCGTCTGCGGGGATGGTCCCTACTGCACGTAGCCGATCACGCCGTGGCCGAGGTTGCTCCCCGTTCGGCGTACGTCGTCACACGATGCCGGCTCGACCCCGTGCGGGCAGGGGCTCCGGGACGGCTGACTCCGCACTGCTACGTTCGCGTAGCGACAGAAGCACACGCATCACCCAGATCCACATGGTCATGGAGCCGAGCATGTGCACCGCCACCAGGGCTTCGGGTAGATGCGTGAAGTACTGGACGTAGCCCACCGCTCCCTGGCACAGCAGCACGACGAACAGCTCCCGGGTCCGCGACAGCGGCCCCTTGGGCGCGTCCACCGCCTTCAGCACGAACCACAGCGCGAACGTCAGCGTCACCACGATCCACGCGAGCACCGCGTGCAGCTTGGCCACCGTCTCCCAGTCGATCGGGATCCGCTTGACCTCGCTGGAGTCACCCGCGTGCGGGCCGGCGCCGGTCACCACCGTGCCGACCGCGACGAGCAGCAGGGACGCGGCCACCAGGAACCACACCAGCTGCTGCACGGCCTTGCCGACCAGCGGCCGGGGCGCCCCGTCGCCCTCACGCGTGCGCTGCCACATCACCGCGGCCACGGTGGTCAGGGCCGTCGCCAGCAGGAAGTGGGCCGCGACGGTGTACGGGTTGAGGCCGACGAGCACCACGATGCCGCCGAGGACCGCGTTGCTCATCACCAGCCAGAACTGGGCCCAGCCCAGCCGGGTCAGGCTGCGCCGGTACGGCTTCTCGGAGCGGGCGGCGATGATCGCCCAGCCGACCGCGGCGCACAGCACGTACGTCAGCATCCGGTTGCCGAACTCGATCGCGCTGTGGTAGCTCAGCGCGGTCGTCGGCGTGAGTGAGCCGTCGGTGCACTCGGGCCAGGTCGGGCAGCCGAGGCCGGAGCCGGTCAGGCGTACGGCGCCGCCGGTGACGACGATGACCACCGACATCACCAGGGCGCCGAGGGCCGCCCGCTGGACCGTACGGGGGGTGGGGGTCCAGCGCGCGGCGATGAAGGCGAGCGGGTTGCGCACGGCCGCTGCGGCGTCGGCGGGGTTCAGCTTGGGCACGCCCCCCATCGTAGGCCGTCGCTTGTGCACACTTTCACGAGGGTCCATCGTGACGGCTCATTCCCAGCGGAAGAACGTCCCCGCCGCGGCGAGTCCCACGACCGCCCACACCGCGAGGATGCCCAGGTCGCCCCAGGGCGTGCCGGCGCCGTGCTGGAGCACGTCCCGCAGGCCGTCGGAGAGCGCGGAGATGGGCAGGAGGCCGAGAACGTGCTGCCCGGCCGAGCCGAACTTCTCCAGCGGGACGATGACCCCGCCGCCGACCAGGAGGAGCAGGAACACCAGGTTGGCGGCGGCCAGCGTCGCCTCCGCCTTCAGGGTGCCCGCCATCAGCAGTCCGAGCCCGGAGAAGGCGGCCGTGCCGAGGACGAGCAGGAGCAGCACCGCGGCCGGGTTGCCGTGCGGGGACCAGCCCAGCGCGAAGGCGATCACCGTCAGCAGCACCACCTGGAGGACCTCCGTGACCAGGACCGACGCCGTCTTCGCGGTCATCAGGCCCCAGCGGGGCAGCGGCGAGGAGGCGAGCCGCTTCAGGACGCCGTAGCGGCGCTCGAAGCCGGTCGCGATGGCCTGGCCGGTGAACGCCGTCGACATCACGGCCAGCGCCAGGATGCCCGGCGCGAGGAAATCGACGGCCTTCCCCCTGCCGGTGTCGACGATGTCCACGGAGCTGAAGAGGACCAGCAGGAGCGTCGGGATGACGACCGTCAGCAGCAGCTGCTCGCCGTTGCGGAGCAGCATCTTCGTCTCCAGGGCCGCCTGGGCCGCGATCATGCGCGGGAGCGGCGCCGCGCCCGGCTTCGGGGAGTAGGTACCCGTGGCGGTGGTCATGAGCGCAACTCCTTGCCCGTGAGCTCGAGAAAAACGTCCTCCAGCGTGTGCCGCTCCACCGAGATGCGGTCCGGCATCACTCCGTGCTGGGCGCACCAGGAGGTCACCGTCGCCAGCAGCTGCGGGTTCACCTTGCCCACGACCCGGTAGGCGCCCGGGGTGAGCTCGGCGGCCGTGCAGTCCGAGGGGAGCGCCTTGAGCAGCGAGCTCACGTCGAGGCCGGGGCGGCCGGTGAAGCGCAGGGTGTTCTCGGCGCCGCCCTTGCACAGCTCCTCCGGGGAGCCCTGGGCGATGACGCGGCCGCCGTCGATGATCGCCACGTCGTCGGCGAGCTGCTCGGCCTCTTCCATGGAGTGCGTGGTGAGGATCACCGACACGCCGTCGGTGCGCAGGTCGTTCACCAGCTCCCAGGTGGCCCGGCGGGCCTGTGGGTCGAGGCCGGCGGTCGGCTCGTCCAGGAACACCAGCTCGGGGCGGCCGACGACGGCCATGGCGAGCGCGAGGCGCTGCTGCTGGCCGCCGGACAGCCGGCGGTAGCCGGTACGGCCGCAGGAGCCCAGGCCGAGCCGCTCGATCAGCGCGTCCACGTCCAGCGGATGCGCGTGCAGCTTGGCGACGTGCCGCAGCATCTCCTCGGCGCGGGCGCCCGAGTAGACGCCCCCGGACTGCAGCATCACGCCGATGCGCGGCCGCAGCTCGGCGGACTGCCGTACGGGGTCGAGGCCCAGGACGCGCACCGTGCCGGAGTGCGGCTTCCGGTACCCCTCGCAGGTCTCGACCGTGGTCGTCTTCCCCGCCCCGTTGGGGCCGAGAACGGCGGTCACCCCGGCGTGGGCCACCAGGTCGAGGCCGTTCACCGCGGTCTTCGTGCCGTACCGCTGCACCAGGGCCTGGACCTGGACCACGGGCTCACTTCGCATGGGTCCAGAGTCTAGGGAGACCGCTTGCCGCTCAGACGCCGGGGTGCGGGAAATCCTCCGCGGGCCGGTGCAGCGGCAGCCACCGCTCGGCATAGGCCACGGCCTCGGCCAGGGAGAACAGCCGCACGTCGGCGGCGCCCACCTTCCCGCGCACGACGGGCCGGTCGCGCTCGAAGTCGTGCCCCAGTTCGTCGAACCGCTCCGAACTGATCGACACCTCCGTCAGCGTCTCCCAGCCGCCACCGGGCGCCGGGCGCCCCACGTCGACCAGCGGCGCGGGCGTCCGGTACTCGGCCAGGTGGAAGCTGGTGCACGCGTCGTAGCCGGCGCCGAGCAGCAGGACCCTGGCGCCGAGCTTCTCCAGCCGGGCCAGCGGGCTGTGCTCGCCGAGCCGGCAGTCGGGGGCGTGGCCGTCGGTGATCTCCCGCGCGTGCGGGCCGAGCGCCGCGAAGGAGGTGTGCGGGTGGGCGCTGCGCAGGGCGCCCGGCCAGGTCCGCACGGTCTCGGGTATGACGCCGATCCCGCGCGTGGGCGTGGTCAGCGGGTCGTACGGCGGCATGGTGGCCCGGATCACATCCCACCACTCCTCGGGCACCGGGGGCCTCGACCAGAGCGCCGGGTCGGACAGCTCGGTCGACTGGGCGGGCACGACGAGCGTGCCGGCCGGGCCGAGGGCGTCGAGGAGTCCCTGGACGACCGCGACGGCCCCTCCGTTCACCCAGCCGAGTGAACTCAGGGACGAGTGCACGAGCAGGATCTCGCAGCTGCGCACACCCAGCGTGCGCAGCTGCGCCGCGACGGTGTCCCGGGTGACAAGAGGGCCGGTCGGAGGGGGTACGGGCATGGACCGGAGTCTTGCCGACGGGGGGCGCGCGGCGCCACCGAATTGCGGGGCGGATGATCGATCAAAGATCGTTTTCCCAGGTCACATTAGGTATGCCTAAGTGATGCAGGGCACCGCGCGGTGATCCGGACGCCGCTTGTCAGGCTCCGAGGAATTACGCAACAATGGCGTTGTGAAAAACGTCGGCGAGGCTCGGGAGACCCCCACGGGGGCCCCGCAGGAGGAGCTCGCGACCGGGGAGCGCTCGACGCGCAACCGGGTCGCGCGGTCCATCCTGGACCACGGCCCGTCGACCGTCGCCGAACTCGCCGGCCGGCTGGGACTGACCCAGGCGGCCGTCCGGCGTCACCTGGACGCGCTGGTCGCGGACGACGTGGTGGAGGCGCGCGAGCAGCGGGTGTACGGCACGCGCACGCGTGGCCGCCCTGCCAAGGTCTTCGCGCTCACCGACTGCGGCCGGGACGCCTTCGACCAGTCGTACGACAAGCTGGCCGCGGACGCGCTGCGCTGGATCGCCGAGCGCGAGGGCGGGCCGGAGGCGGTCGCCGCCTTCGCGCGCGCCCGGATCGCCGCCCAGGCGAGCGCGTACCGCGAGGCGGTCGAGGCCGCGGACCCGGACAAGCGCGCCGAAGCCCTGGCCAAGGCCCTGAGCGCGGACGGGTACGCTGCCACGGCACGCAGCGCACCGGTCGGCGAGCAGCTCTGCCAGCACCACTGCCCGGTCGCCCACGTCGCGGAGCAGTTCCCGCAGCTGTGCGAGGCGGAGACGGAGATCTTCGCCGAGCTGCTGGGTACCCACGTCCAGCGACTGGCGACCATCGCGCACGGCGACGGCGTCTGCACGACGTTCATCCCCAAGATTTCCACTGACGCACCTGCAAGCACGGCCGGGAGGAACCCCGCATGACTCTCCCCACGGAGACTGCCCACCCCGAACTCGAGGGCCTGGGCAAGTACGAATACGGCTGGGCCGACTCCGACGCGGCCGGTGCCTCCGCCAGGCGCGGCCTGAACGAGGAGGTCGTCCGCGACATCTCCGGCAAGAAGTCGGAGCCGGAGTGGATGACCAAGCTGCGCCTGAAGGGCCTGAAGCTCTTCGAGAAGAAGCCGATGCCGAACTGGGGCTCCGACCTGTCGGGCATCGACTTCGACAACATCAAGTACTTTGTGCGCTCCACGGAGAAGCAGGCGGAGTCCTGGGAGGACCTGCCCGAGGACATCAAGAACACCTACGACAAGCTGGGCATCCCGGAGGCCGAGAAGCAGCGCCTGGTCGCCGGCGTCGCCGCCCAGTACGAGTCGGAGGTCGTCTACCACCAGATCCGCGAGGACCTGGAGGAGCAGGGCGTCATCTTCCTCGACACCGACACCGCGCTGAAGGAGCACCCGGAGCTCTTCAAGGAGTACTTCGGCACGGTCATCCCGGCCGGTGACAACAAGTTCGCCGCGCTGAACACCGCCGTGTGGTCGGGCGGCTCCTTCATCTACGTGCCGAAGGGCGTGCACGTGGAGATCCCGCTCCAGGCCTACTTCCGCATCAACACGGAGAACATGGGCCAGTTCGAGCGGACCCTGATCATCGTCGACGAGGGTGCCTACGTGCACTACGTCGAGGGCTGCACCGCGCCGATCTACAAGTCGGACTCGCTGCACTCCGCAGTCGTCGAGATCATCGTCAAGAAGAACGCCCGCTGCCGCTACACGACCATCCAGAACTGGTCGAACAACGTCTACAACCTGGTCACCAAGCGCGCCGTGGCCTACGAGGGCGCGACCATGGAGTGGATCGACGGCAACATCGGCTCCAAGGTGACGATGAAGTACCCGGCCGTCTACCTGATGGGCGAGCACGCCAAGGGCGAGACCCTCTCCATCGCCTTCGCGGGCGAGGGCCAGCACCAGGACGCGGGCGCCAAGATGGTCCACATGGCGCCGAACACGTCGTCCAACATCGTCTCGAAGTCGGTCGCGCGCGGTGGTGGCCGTACCTCCTATCGCGGTCTGATCGAGATCGGCGAGGGCGCCGCCGGGTCGAAGTCCAACGTGCTGTGCGACGCGCTGCTGGTCGACACCATCTCCCGGTCGGACACCTACCCCTACGTGGACGTCCGCGAGGACGACGTGTCCATGGGTCACGAGGCCACCGTCTCCAAGGTCTCCGAGGACCAGCTCTTCTACCTGATGAGCCGCGGTCTGTCCGAGGACGAGGCGATGGCGATGATCGTGCGCGGCTTCGTCGAGCCGATCGCCAAGGAACTGCCCATGGAGTACGCGCTGGAGCTCAACCGGCTGATCGAGCTGCAGATGGAGGGCGCGGTCGGTTAATCACCGGCCCGGGCCGGGGACGCTTCCCCCGGCCCGCCGCCCCCGTCAAGCCCATACGTAACGAAAGCGAGCAATACGACAGCCATGGCTGAGGCCCAGAATTTCCCCGTGGGGTCCACCACCTCGGGCTCGATCGCGGTCGCCGCGGAGTCGACCGTCGCCACGCGCATGAGCGCGCCCCCGTCCTTCGACGTGGCGGACTTCCCGGTCCCGCACGGCCGCGAGGAGGAGTGGCGCTTCACCCCGCTGGAGCGGCTGCGCGGCCTGCACGACGGCACCGCCACCGCCAACGGCGCCGGAGTGAAGGTGGACGTCCAGGCCCCGGACGGCGTCACCGTCGAGACCGTCGGCCGCGACGACACCCGGCTCGGCCGGGCCGGCACGCCGGTGGACCGCGTGGCCGCCCAGGCCTACTCCTCCTTCGAGCAGGCCGGGGTCGTGACCGTCCCCAAGGAGACCGTTCTCGCCGAGCCGATCCGCATCGCCGTGCACGGCGAGGGCGGGGTCGCCTACGGCCACCAGGTCATCGAACTCGGGGCCTTCGCCGAGGCCGTCGTCGTCATCGACCACACCGGCGACGCGGTGCTCGCCGCCAACGTCGAGTACGTCCTCGGCGACGGGGCCAAGCTGACCGTCGTCTCCGTCCAGGACTGGGACGACAAGGCGGTCCACGTCGCCCAGCACAACGCGCTGGTCGGCCGGGACGCCTCCTTCAAGTCCGTGGTCGTCACCTTCGGCGGCGACCTGGTGCGCCTGCACCCGCGTGTGACGTACGCCGGCCCCGGCGGCGAGGCCGAGCTGTACGGCCTGTACTTCACCGACGCCGGGCAGCACCAGGAGCACCGGCTGCTGGTCACCCACAACACGCCGCACTGCAAGTCGAACGTCGCCTACAAGGGCGCGCTCCAGGGCGACGACGCGCACGCGGTCTGGATCGGCGACGTGCTCATCGAGGCCAAGGCCGAGGGCACGGACACCTACGAGATGAACCGCAACCTGGTCCTCACGGACGGCGCGCGCGTCGACTCGGTGCCGAACCTGGAGATCGAGACCGGCGAGATCGTCGGCGCCGGCCACGCCTCCGCCACCGGCCGCTTCGACGACGAGCAGCTCTTCTACCTGATGGCCCGCGGCATCCCGGAGCACGAGGCCCGCCGCCTGGTGGTCCGCGGCTTCTTCGCCGAGCTGGTCCAGCAGATCGGTGTCGCCGACATCGAGGAGCGCCTGCTCGCCAAGATCGAGGAGGAGCTGGAGGCCGCGGTCGCATGACCTTCGTACGCGCCTGTGGGCTGAGCGAGCTGGAGGAGGACACCCCGAAGCGGGTGGAACTCGACGGCACGCCGATCTCGGTCGTCAAGACCGAGGGCGAGGTGTTCGCGATCTACGACGTCTGCTCGCACGCGAACGTCTCCCTCTCCGAGGGCGAGGTGGAGGACTGCCAGATCGAGTGCTGGCTGCACGGCTCCTCCTTCGACCTCCGCACCGGCAAGCCGTCCGGCCTCCCCGCGACGCGCCCCGTCCCCGTATACCCCGTCAAGATCGAAGGGGACGACGTTCTCGTCTCCCTCACCCAGGAGTCCTGAGGAACCCATGGCAACGCTTGAAATCCGAGACCTGCACGTCACCGTCGAGGCCGACAACGCCACGAAGGAGATCCTCAAGGGCGTCGACCTCACCGTGAAGCAGGGCGAGACGCACGCCATCATGGGCCCCAACGGCTCCGGCAAGTCGACCCTCGCCTACTCGCTCGCGGGCCACCCGAAGTACACGATCACCCAGGGCGCCGTCACCCTCGACGGCGAGGACGTCCTGGAGATGTCCGTCGACGAGCGCGCCCGCGCCGGCCTGTTCCTGGCGATGCAGTACCCGGTCGAGGTCCCCGGCGTCTCGGTCTCCAACTTCCTGCGCACCTCCGCCACCGCCGTCCGCGGCGAGGCCCCCAAGCTGCGCACCTGGGTGAAGGAGGTCAAGGAGGCCATGGAGCGCCTCCACATCGACCCGTCCTTCGCCGAGCGGAACGTCAACGAGGGCTTCTCCGGCGGCGAGAAGAAGCGCCACGAGATCCTCCAGCTGGAGCTGCTCAAGCCGAAGGTCGCGATCCTCGACGAGACCGACTCCGGCCTGGACGTCGACGCGCTCCGCATCGTCTCCGAGGGCGTCAACCGCGTCCGCGAGACCGGTGAGGTCGGCACCCTGCTGATCACGCACTACACGCGCATCCTGCGCTACATCAAGCCCGACCACGTCCATGTGTTCGCCGGCGGCCGCATCGTCGAGTCCGGCGGTCCCGAGCTCGCGGACAAGCTGGAGAACGAGGGCTACGAGGCTTACACGAAGGGTGGCGCATCCGAGTGACACAGCTGCCGGGCCTCCTCGACACCGAGGCGATCCGCAAGGACTTCCCCGTCCTGGACCGGCTGGTCCACGACGACCGGAAGCTCGTGTACCTGGACAACGCGGCGACGTCGCAGAAGCCGCGCCAGGTGCTGGACGCCCTGAGCGAGTACTACGAGCGCTACAACGCCAACGTCCACCGCGGTGTGCATGTGCTCGCCGAGGAGGCCACGGCGCTGTACGAGGGCGCGCGCGACAAGGTCGCCGCGTTCGTCAACGCGCCGAGCCGCGACGAGGTGATCTTCACCAAGAACGCCTCCGAGTCGCTGAACCTCGTGGCGAACATGCTGGGCTGGGCCGACGAGCCCTACCGGGTGGACCACGAGACCGAGATCGTCATCACGGAGATGGAGCACCACTCCAACATCGTGCCGTGGCAGCTGCTCGCGCAGCGCACGGGCGCGAAGCTGAAGTGGTTCGGCCTCACCGACGACGGCCGGCTCGACCTGTCGAACATCGACGAGATCATCACGGAGAAGACGAAGATCGTCTCCTTCGTGCTGGTGTCGAACATCCTGGGCACGGTCAACCCGGTCGAGGCGATAGTGCGCCGCGCACAGGAGGTCGGCGCGCTGGTGTGCATCGACGCCTCCCAGGCCGCCCCGCACATGCCGCTGGACGTGCAGGCCCTGCAGGCCGACTTCGTGGCCTTCACCGGCCACAAGATGTGCGGCCCGACCGGCATCGGCGTCCTGTGGGGCCGCCAGGAGCTGCTGGAGGACCTGCCCCCGTTCCTGGGCGGCGGCGAGATGATCGAGACCGTCTCGATGCACTCCTCCACCTACGCCCCGGCGCCGCACAAGTTCGAGGCGGGCACGCCCCCGATCGCCCAGGCGGTCGGTCTGGGCGCGGCTATCGACTACCTGCAGTCGATCGGCATGGAGAAGATCCTCGCCCACGAGCACGCGCTGACCGAGTACGCGGTCCAGCGCCTGCAGCAGGTCCCGGACCTGAGGATCATCGGCCCGATGACGGCCGAGGACCGGGGCGCCGCGATCTCCTTCACGCTGGGTGACATCCACCCGCACGACGTGGGCCAGGTCCTCGACGAGCAGGGCATCGCGGTCCGGGTCGGCCACCACTGCGCCCGTCCGGTCTGCCTGCGCTACGGAATTCCTGCGACCACGCGAGCGTCGTTGTACCTGTACTCCACGCCGGCCGAGATCGACGCTCTGGTCGACGGACTGGAGCATGTACGGAACTTCTTCGGCTGAGAGGCGTGTCGACACCGTGAAGCTGGATTCGATGTACCAGGAAGTCATCCTGGACCACTACAAGAACCCGCACGGGCGTGGTCTGAGGGATGGCGACGCCGAGGTGCACCATGTGAACCCGACCTGCGGCGACGAGATCACCCTCCGCGTGAAGTACGACGGCACCAGGATCGAGGACGTCAGTTACGAGGGCCAGGGCTGCTCCATCAGCCAGGCGAGCGCCTCGGTGCTCAACGAGCTCCTCGTCGGCAAGGATCTGGCCGACGCGCAGAAGATCCAGGAGACCTTCCTGGAGCTGATGCAGTCCAAGGGCCGGATCGAACCGGACGACGCGATGGAGGAGGTTCTGGAGGACGCGGTCGCGTTCGCCGGTGTCTCCAAGTACCCCGCGCGGGTCAAGTGCGCCCTCCTGAGCTGGATGGCGTGGAAGGACGCGACGGCCCAGGCGCTGGCTGGCGTCGACGCCGAAAGGAAGACGGCATGACCGACACCGCTGAGATGAAGCCGGTCTCGGAGGAGGAACTCCGCGAGGCCCTGATGGACGTGGTCGACCCCGAGCTGGGCATCGACGTCGTCAACCTCGGCCTGATCTACGGCATCCACATCGACGACTCCAACGTGGCGACCGTCGACATGACCCTGACCTCCGCGGCGTGTCCGCTGACGGACGTCATCGAGGACCAGGCCAAGTCCGCCACGGACGGCCTGGTCAGCGAGTTGCGCATCAACTGGGTGTGGATGCCGCCGTGGGGCCCCGACAAGATCACCGACGACGGCCGCGAGCAGCTGCGCGCGCTCGGGTTCAACGTCTGACGCAGAGTCCGTCGCGGAGTCCGACGCGGAGCCGCCGGAAGGGGCCATGGCCGAGTGCCGTGGCCCCTTGCGCATGTGTGGACCGGGGCGCCGCGGGGCCGTTGTGTACGGCCGTACATACGCTGTGTACGCTCGTACACATGGGTTATCTGTCGCTCGCCGGCGCCATCGCCGCGGAGGTCGCCGCGACGACCGCGATGAAGTACAGCGAGGGGTTCAGCAGGCTCTGGCCGTCGCTGGTGACGGCCCTGGGCTACCTGGTCTCCTTCGCGCTGCTCGCCCAGACACTGAAGACGGTGCAGATCGGCACCGCCTACGCGATCTGGTCCGGCGTGGGCACCGCGACCATCGCCGTCCTCGGACTGCTGCTGTTCGGGGAGGGCCTGAGCGCCGCCAAGGTCGCCGGGATACTTCTGATCATCGGGGGAGTGGTGGTGCTGAACCTGGGCGAGGCGAGCCACTGATGCCCCGCCGCTACGACCCCGACCGGCGCCGGCGCCTCGTCGACGCCGCGATCCGTGTGGTCGCGAGGGACGGCATCGCCGGGCTCAGCCACCGCGCGGTCGCCGCCGAGGCGGACGTGCCGCTCGGCTCCACGACGTACCACTTCGCCACCCTGGACGACCTGCTGGTGGCCGCGCTGCGGCAGTCGAACGAGAACTTCGGCAGGCTGCTGGCCGAGCGACTGCCCGAGGGCGGCGCCGGCGACCTCGCCACGCAGCTGGCCCGTGCGCTGGGGGAGTGGCTGGGCGGCGATCGCACCGGCGTCGAGCTGGAGTACGAGCTGTATCTGGCGGCGCTGCGGCGGCCCGCCCTGCGTCCCGTCGCCGCCGAGTGGACCGAGGACGCGGCGGCGCTGCTCACCCGGCGCACTGACCCCCGCACGGCACGCGCCCTGCTCGCCCTCATGGACGGCATCTGCCTGCAGGTGCTGCTGACGGGCGGTGCGTACGACGAGGAGTACGCGCGGGAGGCGCTGGACCGGGTGATCGCCCGGACCCCGCCCGGCACGTGAGACACGGTTCGCTCCCGCGCCCCGCCCCACGTTAGGTTTTCCCCATGACCGACACTGCTTCCCGCACCACCGGCGCCGTCGCCGCCGGCCTCGCCACGATCGCCTCCGACGGCACCGTTCTCGACACCTGGTTCCCCGCACCCGAACTGGTCGAGGAGCCGGGCCCGGCCGGCACCGAGCGGCTGACCGCCGAGCAGGCGGCGCAGCTGCTGGGCGGCGCCGCGACCGCGGCGGTCGGGCCGGACGCCCGCCGGGGCGTCGAGGTGGTCGCGGTCCGCACGGTCATCGCGTCGCTGGACGAGAAGCCGATCGACGCCCACGACGTCTACCTGCGTCTGCACCTGCTCTCGCATCGCCTGGTCAAGCCGCACGGCCAGAACCTGGACGGCATCTTCGGCCACCTCGCCAACGTCGCCTGGACCTCGCTCGGCCCGGTTCCGGTGGACGACGTCGAGAAGGTGCGGCTGAACGCCCGCGCCGAGGGCCTGCACCTCCAGGTCACCTCGATCGACAAGTTCCCGCGCATGACCGACTACGTCGCCCCCAAGGGCGTGCGCATCGCCGACGCCGACCGGGTCCGGCTCGGCGCGCACCTCTCCGAGGGCACCACGGTCATGCACGAGGGCTTCGTCAACTTCAACGCCGGCACGCTCGGCACGTCGATGGTCGAGGGCCGGATCTCCGCGGGCGTCGTGGTCGGCAACGGCTCCGACATCGGTGGCGGCGCCTCCACCATGGGCACCCTGTCCGGCGGCGGCAACGTGATCATCTCCATCGGCGAGCGCTGCCTGATCGGCGCCGAGGCGGGCGTCGGCATCGCCCTCGGCGACGAGTGCGTGGTCGAGGCCGGCCTGTACATCACCGCGGGCACCCGGGTCACCATGCCCGACGGCCAGATCGTCAAGGCCCGCGAGCTGAACGGCGCTTCCAACATCCTCTTCCGCCGCAACTCGGTCACCGGCACGGTGGAGGCCCGCCCGAACAACGCGGTGTGGGGCGGCCTGAACGACATCCTCCACAGCCACAACTGACCACCGGCGGCCGTGCCCTGCGGCCGCCTCACCGATCAACGCCCTGAACTGCCGCTGAACTGTGGGCGGTTGTCGGCGCCGGTCACCCTTGAGCGCCCTTCCGCGGCCGGAGAACGGCCGGAGGGGCGCTCGCGCTTGAGCACCGCTTGAGGAGAGCCGTCGAGCGCCCTTTGACGGCCCCAGGACTGGCCCCTACCGGGCGTCGCCTCGGCCCGGCCCGCCACACAGCGGCCGTGGAGGAGAGATACCAACTGTGGTTGGCGGCTGTGCCGAGCCCCGTACCGGGCCGCTCACCTCTACGCCGGTTCCTGGGGTGATGAGCACGAGCCGGAGAATCCGCATGCGGGCCAAGGCCACTGCCCTGCCAACCGGCTGTACAGCCGGCTCTTTCACCTCGGCACGATCGATCGCTATCAGGCACCCTTGCTCGACGGTGCGCTGGAGAGCTTTCTTCGCCAGCACCTGGGGCTGTACCTCCTCACTGGGGAACACGGCCCGCAGACATACGGGTAGGCATGGCGCTCAAGGCCGAAAGACGGCGTGGGCCCCGCACGAGGGGCCCGATCCGAGCCCGCTTCGGCAGCGGTCTTCGAGGCCGCCGCCAGGGCGGAGGACGCCATGCTCGTCTGGCTGGACTGAGGGGCCATCACAGCGGTGTGACCTCCGCTTGGGAAGCTGCGCTCATGCGCGGCCGGTTCGGGCACTGACCTGCCGTCAGGTGTGACCCGGGCTGAGCCGTCGTTCGCGCCGCGACTGACCACCGGCGGCTTCGTGCGCCTGGCGCTGGTGCGTGAAACGCGCCGCTCGTCGTCTCCCGGGCCACGGCCGTCTCTCACGCCGGTGCGGTGCTGCGGCCCGGTGGTCTGCGGAGCAGGTGCAGGCAGACGACCGCGGCGACGACGGTCCGCCGTTCGCAGGCGTCCAGACGGGGCTCCATGTCGACGACGTACTGCTGCAGCCCGATCCACGCGTCGATGGTGCTCACCGTGACCCGGCCGAGAATCTCCGGCGCCGGGACCTCCTCCGGATCGGTCTCCGTGAGATGCCATTCGGCGTGCAGGAGACCGGGCCGCGTGAGGAGGAGCGGGCGTCCCCGCTCCGTCCGGAGGCTCAGCTGCCGGGTTCTGGCGAGTCCAGGGGCGGCGGCGGTGCCGACCTCCCGGTCCGCGGAGTCGGTGAAGCGGAACTCCGCCGGGCCGGAGTGCTCGATACGGACGACGAACCCGCCCGACGCCTCCGTGAGGACGGAGAACGTCTCGTCGGTGCACGTGACCTGTGCGAGCGGCGCGCCCTCCACGGTGGACACGGTCAGGTCGGGGCCCACATATCTGCGCCACCGCGAACGCCTCGGCTGCGCCACCACGACGGCGTCGCACTCGAACAGCCCCGGTTCCGTCATCGGTCTTCCTCCCCCTGCCACGGCTTCCCCCTCGACCGAGTGCGTCCACTGTGGCCGAGAACCCGCCCGGATCCCATCCCTCGCGCGGATCCGGGCGCGAGCTCCGCGCCGGGGAGCGTCCGCGCCCATCCGAACGGCCACGGCCGACTCGCCGGTCGCGATCCCAGCGCGGAAGATGAGTGGGATTGGTCGCGTAAGGCGCAAAGGATGACCTATGTCCCCCAGCTTCCCTGGCCGCTCCCACACCATCGGTCACCGAACCGTCGTGTCCGCGCTCGGCTGTGCCCTCGGGGCGCTCGCCGTGGCGGGCTGCGGGGGTGGCGGCCAGAACGCCGGCTCCTCGCCTCGGCCGACCCCCAGCAGTCCCAACGCGGCCTCCTTCTCCGGGATGCCGCCGTCGGCGCTGGCCTCCTCGGCGGCCTCCGCGATCGCCTCCGCCCGCGCGTCCGCCTCGGCGGCGGCATCCTCCGCCGCCGCCCGCGCCTCGGAGTTCGAGGCGTCCGTGGACGCCGAGGTCGCCCGGGCCGCCACCGCCGCCGAGAACGCGCTCAAGAACGTCCAGGGCCGCGGCAACGCCGTCTCCGATGTCGCCCTGACGGGCCTGCCCCGGACCCAGACCAGCGGGCTGACCGCCGCCCTGGTCACGATCACGAACAAGACGAACCAGAAGGCGTCCTACGCCGTGCAGGTCGACTTCGCGGACTCCGCCGGAAAGGTCGTCGAGACCAGGTTCGTAGGAGCGGAGAACCTCGAGCCCGGCCACACGGAACAGCCCATCGCCTTCAGCAGGCAGCCGCAGGGGGCCCAGCTGACCCCGCGTCTCGCCAAGGCGCAGCGGTACTGACGTGCGGGAGGAGGCGCGATGGGCAGCCTGGTCGTCGTAGGGGTGGACGGCTCGTCGTCCAGCCATGCCGCGGTGGTCCAGGCCGCCCGGGAGGCCGAGCGGCGCGGGGCGCGGCTGCGCGTGGTGCACGCCTTCAGCTGGCCGGTCGGGCCCATGTACGCGCCGCTTGACCCGTCCCCGCTCAACACCCTGGCGCACGACGCCGCGCAGGACGCCCGGCGGGTGGCGCCCGGCGTGGAGGTCGAGGACGCCGTGCTGATCGGTGGCGTGGTGTCGGTGCTGGTGGCCGAGTCGCGCGCCGCGGACCTGCTGGTCGTCGGGCGCCGGGGCGTCGGGGGCTTCGTCGGCATGCTGCTGGGTTCGACGGCCGTGTCCCTGGCCGCCCACAGCCACTGTCCGGTGCTGGTGGTCCGCGAGGAACCGGACGGCGCCGGGCCGGTCGTGCTGGCCGTCGACGGCTCCGCGCAGGGCGAGAAGGCAGTCGACTTCGCCTTCGCCGAGGCGGAGGTGCGGCGAGCCGAGATCGTCGCCGTGCATGCGTGGCTGCCGGACCACGCACCGGCCGGCACGGGCGCGGAGGGCCCGGAGCGCCTGCTGTCCCAGGCACTCGCCGGACGCGCGGAGAGACATCCGGATGTGACGGTCCGCCAGGAGGTGCTGAGCGGCGAGACCCGCGAGGTCCTGATCGAGGCCAGCAGGAACGCCCAGTTGATGGTCGTGGGAGCCAGGGGGCGCGGCGGCTTCTCCGGGATGCTCCTCGGCTCGGTGAGCCAGGCGCTGCTGCACCACGCGCACTGCCCGGTCGCCGTCGTCCGCGGCGGGGTGTGACCGCCGGCAAGGTGGCCGCCCACCGCCGACGAACCTCCGACTCGGGTCGCGGTGCCGCGGGTCAGTCCGGCACGCCGCCCCGGACCCGGTGAGCGGACTCGGCGCAGAACGCGCTGGTCGGGCGGCCACCCGGCGGCAGGGGAGCGGCGGGCCGCAGGCGTGGGGCGCCGTCCACCGGTGACGGGCGCCACCCCGGACGCCGTCAGTCCGCTCGCAGCTCCTCGTGCAGCGCCAGCAGCCCGTCGGCCGTTTCCGCGGCGGCGGGCCGCAGCGGTGGGCGCGCCGGGCCGGCGGGCAGGCCCAGGCGGGTGAGGAGGGCCTTGGCGGTGACCGTGCCGGGCAGGCCCGCGGCCGTCATCGCCTCGATCAACGGCGTCGCGCGCAACTGGAGTTGCGTCGCCCGGGCGGTGTCGCCCGCGTCGAAGGCGTCCAGGATCGCGGCGACGTGGCCCGCCGCGGCGTTCGCGACGGTGCTCACGCAGCCCGCGGCGCCGACCGCGTACAGCGCGAGCACGTGCTCGTCGCAGCCCGCGTAGTACGCGAGCCCGGTGCGCGCCAGCACCTTCTGGGTGCCGAGGAAGTCGTAGGAGCAGTCCTTGACCGCCACGATCCGCGGGTGCTCGGCGAGCCGGAGGACGGTGTCCGGTTCGATCCGGGTGCCGGTGCGGCCCGGGATGTCGTAGAGCATCACCGGCAGGCCGCTCGCGTCGGCGACCTCCAGGAAGTGCGCGGCCACGGCCTCCTGCGGGGGCCTGCTGTAGTACGGCGTCACCACCAGCACGCCGTCCGCGCCCGCCTTCTCGGCCGCGAGGGCGAGTTCCACGGTGTGCCGGGTGTCGGCGGTGCCGACGCCCGCGACGAGCGCAACCCGGTCGCCGACCGCCTCCCGCACGGCCGTGATCAGCGCGGCCTTCTCGGCGTCCGTGGTGGTGGGCGACTCACCCGTGGTGCCGCTCAGGACCAGGCCGTCGCAGCCCTGCGCGACCAGGTGGGCGGCGAGCTCCTGGGCCCCCGCCGGATCGAGCGCGCCCGCCTCCGTGAACGGCGTGATCATGGCGCAGAGGGTGCGGCCGAAGGGCCGGGGCCGGTGTGTGCTCGTCATGGGAGTAGTCTCGGCACCCCTTCGGTGAAGCTCTACTTAATTTTCCTACAGTGTATTGCTAAGTAAAGCTGAGAAATGCTGTGGGCGGCCGAAGATCCTGTGTCCAACTCGGCACCCGATGGGTCACTATGGCCGAAGGGTCACCGACGTCAGCCATGGGAGGCGCCATGAAGCTCGGCAAGGCACTGGCCACCGGGGTCGCCGAGGAGCGGCCGCTCGTCCGCGAGGAGGAGCCGCGCCAGCCCGAGGAGACCGCCCGCACCGCACCGGCCGAGCCGGCCCGCGAAGAGGTTCCGGCCGCCCGATGAGGCTGCGGCTCCCGGCGGAACGCCCGACGGAGCCGCCGACCGGCTACAAGATCGCCCACCCGGTGCTGTCCCAGGACGGCACCCGGGCCGGGTTCACCGGCGTGTCGCTCGGCGGCGCGCTCCCGTACGGGGTCCTCGACGACGCGTCCTGCGTCTACGGCCGCAGGCACCGCCCGCCCGTGCGCCTGTGCGACTGCGGTTTCCACTGCCTCCACGACCGCGCCGCCGCCGAGGCCCTGCTGTGCACGACCGAGCACCGCACGGCACTGCTGCTGGAGGTCCGTGTGCTCGGCGCCTACATCCGC